>JALRAA010000258.1 GCA_023262645.1 Burkholderiaceae bacterium | reverse complement strand
CCACGGTGCCGTGCCCGCCGACCTTGTCGTCGCGGAACCGGCGGCCGCCGAAATCGAAGAACCCGGGATCGAAGATCGATTGCGAAGGCCTGCGCTTGCCCGTTTCCAGCGCGGCGAGCGCCAGGTAGGGCTTGAAGGTCGAGCCGGGCGGGTAGAGGCCGGCAATGGCGCGGTTGTTGAGCGGGCGGTCGGGTGAGTTGTTCAGCTCGGCCCAGCTCTGCGGGTCGATGCCGCTCGAACACGCTCATGTGCGGATACAGCGCATAGCTTTGAAACACCATGGCCAAATCGCGCTGGCTGGAAGCCAAATGCGTGATCTCGCGTTGCTGCAAATGCAACTGTCCGCGATCAATGCGTTCTAGCCCCGCAATCAAACGCAACAAAGTCGATTTGCCGCAGCCCGACGGGCCGACAAACACCATGAACTCGCCTTGTTCAATGGTCAGGTCTATGCCTTTGATGGCATGGTGATCGCCAAAAAATTTTTCAATGCCTTGGAGTTGAAGATAAGCCATGGTGTGTCTTGAACAGGTTTATTTGACGGCGCCAAAGGTCAGGCCTTGCACCAGTTGTTTTTGGCTGAACCAACCGAAAACCACGATCGGGGCAATCGCCATCAGCGAAGCGGCAGACAACTTGGCCCAGAACAAGCCCTCGGGGCTGGAATAACTGGCAATCAGCGTGGCCAGGGTGCCGCCCTTGGCGGCGGTCAAATTGAGCGACCAAAATGCTTCGTTCCAACTGAGCACCAAGCACAGCAAACCGGTTGACGCCAACCCGCCCATGGCCAGCGGCAACAACACCATGCGCCACTCTTGCCACAAACCGGCACCGTCCATGCGGGCAGCTTCCAAAATCTCCTGCGGAATGTCTTTGAATTGTGAAAACAACATCCACACCATGATCGGCAGGTTGCTGAGTGTGAACACGATGATCAACGCCAACTGGGTATCGAGCAAATGGCTTTTTTGCGCCAGCACATACACCGGCACCAAGGCACCCACGGCTGGCATCATCTTGGTCGACAACATCCACATCAAAATGTCTTTGGTGTGCTTGCCTTTGAAGAATGCCATGGCATAAGCCGCTGGTGTGGCAATCAACATTCCCAACAAGGTGGACACCACACTGGTGATCACCGAGTTTTTGGCGTACAGCAAATAGTCGCTGCGCTCTTGCACTTCGTGGAAATTTTCCAGGGTGGGCGAAAACAACCACTGTGGCGGCACAGCGATCGCTTGCAATTCGGTTTTGAATGCAGTCAACAACAACCAACCGAGCGGAAAGAACAGCAGCAATGCCACCAGCCATGCCACCAAGGTGCGCAGCCACTGCATCAGGTTTTGGCGAATCAACGTGCGGTCATGCATGGTCAAGGATCCAGATTTTTTCCAACCAAGCGGATCAAAAACACCGAGGCGATATTGGCCAGCACCACGGCAAACAACGCACCGGCAGAAGCCACACCCGCATCAAAATTCAACAAAGCTTGTTTGAATATCAAAAACGCGATATTGGTGCTGGCATCCCCCGGACCGCCGCCAGTGGTGGTGAAAATTTCAGCGAACACGCTCAGTAAAAAAATCAATTCGATCATCACCACCACAGCCACCGAGCGCGACAAATGGGGCAGGTACAAATAACGCAATTGCTGGCCGTAATGGGCGCCGTCCATGCGCGAGGCTTCGAGCTGCTCGCGGTCCATGCTTTGCAAGGCAGTGACAAAAATCAGGGTGGCGAATGGCAACCACTGCCACGACACCATGGTGATGATGGACAACAACGGCCAATCGGTGAGCCAGTCCACAGGGGTGGCGCCAAAGAACAGCCAGACTTGCGCCAACACACCATAAATCGGGTTCATCATCATGTTTTTCCACAGCAACGCATTCACCGTGGGCATGACGAAAAAAGGAGAAATCAACAAGATTCGCACCAAGCCGCGACCGGCAAACGGCTCATTGATCAACAACGCAACGGCGACACCCAAGACCACGGTGATGGCAATCACACTGCCGAGCAGCAGCAAGGTGTTGCCGATGGCTGTGATGAACGAGGGGTCGGTGACAAAGTATTCGAAATTCGCTAAGCCGACAAATCCGATCTGGTCAGGTTGCAGCAAATTGAAACGGATGACGCTGAAATACAAGGTCATCAGCAAAGGAACCAGCATCCACAGAAACAGTGTGGCCACTGCAGGTGTAAGCAATAAACGTGGAAGTATGCGGTTCATGAGGAGGGTTTTCAGAAATCGCCAAGCCCACCGTGTTCAGCAGGCTTGGCAGATTTTCAAAGGGCTTATTTGTAATAACCCGCTTTTTTCATTTCACGGTCAGCAGCCACTTGACTGGCTTTGAGCGCTTCGTCCACGCTGGTTTTGCCCGCCAAGGCTGCGCTCATTTGCTGGCCCACGGCAATACCAATCGCTTGGAATTCAGGGATGGCTGCAAATTGCACGCCCACATAAGGGCTCTTTGGCAACGTGGCGTCGTTGGGATTGGCCGAGTCGATGGCGGTTTTTTCAGCTTTGGCAAAACGCGCTGCTTTCAAGAAATCGACATTGGCATAGGTGCTTTTGCGTGTGCCGGTTGGCACCGCGCCCCAACCATTGGTTTTACCCACGAGGTTGATGTAGTCCTTGGAAGTGGCCCAGGTGACAAATTTTTGGGCAGCATCCACTTTTTTCGAGCCGGCAGGAATCGCCAAAGCCCAAGCCCACAACCAGTTCGCACCTTTGGGCGTGGTCATGGTGGGTGCCTGAGCAAACGCCATTTGGTCAGCCACTTTGGATTGCTTGGGGTCGCTGACAAAAGAGGCGGCGATGGTCGCGTCGATCCACATGCCACATTTGCCCGAGTTGGTGAGCGCCAAAATTTCATTGAAACTGTTGGCTGAT
>JALRAA010000257.1 GCA_023262645.1 Burkholderiaceae bacterium | reverse complement strand
ATAAAAGTTGAGGTAACACACCATGAAAAAAAATTACTACATCCAATTTTTGAATTTGCTCAAAGCGCTAGAGCAAACCTCTCCCCATCCAGAGATCGACGTGACCAGCAAATTGATCTTGGAAGAAATTGCGATCGGCGTGGCCAAAGAGGACATGCTGACCGTGTCCGATGTGATGGGGTTAAAGCACATCGGCTCACCCGCGACTGTGCACCGCAAGCTCAATTTACTGATCGAAGCGCACATGGTGGACCCCGTATTCAAAGGCAACAACCGACGCACCAAATACATCGCGTTGACCAAAGACGGGGAAAGCTACTTTCGCCGTTTGTCTGACGCCATCCAAATGGCACGACCGTCCCCCAGATGAACGCCAACCTGTTCTGGAACAACCGGGGTATCACCTATGTGGTGTTGACACTGGTTTTCGGGACGTTTTATGCAGTCAACAACCTGCTGACTGCGCAGTTGTATTTGGCGCCCGGTGCCCATTTGGTTCACCTGCCCAGTGGTTTCAAATTGTTGCTGGTCTTGGTTTTTGGCATGGTCGGCGCATTGAGTGTGTTCACCGTGTCCTTGGTCGCTGGCTTGGGTTTTTATTTTGTCGGGGAAATGCCCTTGTCCATCGAATTGGCCATCGCCAATGCCATTGCACCGTTTTTGACGGTCAAGTTTTTTCTAGACCAGCAATTGGTTCAACCTGACTTGAGTGACTTGCGACTCAAAGTTTTGGCGCTCATGGGTCTGTTGTATGCCGTGCTGAATTCGGCCATGAACCAGTTGTTGTTGTTCTGGAACCATGCGATTCAAAACATGGTGGATGGCTTGATGATCATGTTCACCGGCGATGTCTTAGGGGTTATTTTGGTGCTCGGTTTGTTGCGCCTGGCCATGCGATGGGCCAAGCGCAAATTGCAGGCGACCGAAGACAACCAACTGCCTCCTGCGCCTTGAACTCAACCGGCCTTGTGGCTGGAATCAGGTCGATCAGGTCTTGGCCATGCCCATCAAATGCGCCATGTCTTTCAAGAAAATCTTCACATGCGCCATGGGTTTTTTGCGTTCGAGTTTTTTGTTCATGTAGGAATCGAAGGTGAGTTTTTGCACATCTCGGTCTTCGCACATCTTGACAAAACTCTCGCGCCGCTTGTCGGTGCTGTACCAAAAATACTGCATGATGCCCAACACCAAAAACACGGTGCCGTGGTCTTTCATGAAACGCTTGCGCGCCAGTTTCAACACTTTGGGATTGCCACTCACAAGCAATTCATGCGCGGCGTCTGCCGCCAGCCGCCCACCCAGCATGGCGTAATAAATACCTTCACCTGATGCGGGGGCCACCACGCCCGCTGCGTCGCCAGCCAACACCACGTCGCGGCCATTGTCCCAACGCGGCAAGGGTTTCATGGGCAACGGTGCACCCTCACGGCGCAACACCGTGGCGTTTTGCAGACCGGCTGCGTCCCGCAATCGCCCAACCGCACTGCGCAAAGAAAAGCCTTTGTCTGCACTGCCCGTGCCCACGCTCATGGTGTCGCCGTGGGGAAACACCCAGCCATAAAAATCGGGCGACAAACTGCCCCGGTAATACACATCGCAACGCGATGGATCGGCATCGGTTTGCACCATGTTTTCGGGTGTTTGCACGATTTCGTGATAAGCAAACACATATTTGGTTTTCTCTGCACCAGGCACGGCTTGTTTGGCCACTTCCGACTTGGCACCGTCAGCGCCAATCACACAACGGCCTCGGGTGCTGGCTGCAAATGTCACGCCGTCATCGGTTCGCACCGTGAAATGCACCCGGCTGATGCCGTCGTCATCCCGCGTGAGTTTGTCAAACACGCCGCGTTGGCGCACCGCCCCATGCTGCTCGGCACGTTCGCGCAACCATTCGTCAAACTGGTCGCGGTTGACCATGCCCACAAAACCGCCTTCGATGGGAATATCGACTTTTTTGTCTTTGGGCGACACCATGCGTGCGGCACGTGCTTTGGCCACCAGCAATTCATCGGGAATGTGAAAGTCTTTGATCAGCCGAGGCGGTATCGCGCCGCCGCACGGCTTGATCCGCCCTTGTCGATCGAGCAACAACACCTTGTGCCCTTGCAGGGCGAGGTCGTCTGCTGCGGTTGCACCAGCAGGCCCGCCGCCCACCACCACCACGTCATAGGTATCGTTTTGCATAAGATCTCTCCACATATCAGGATCGGTTCACACACATGTTCATGACGAGGCGGTTTGCACATGGCGCCAGGCAAATGCACTGACCATCATGCCTGCGACCAGCAACGGCACCCCAAACGCACTCAGCCCCAAGGCTTGCCTGACCGGGTCTTTCATGAACCGGTACATCAAGGGCACTTGGGCATAAATCAATAACAACACCGCCAAACCGTAAGACCAATCGGTCCAAGACAACAACAAAGCCACCACGACAAATTGCGGCAGCAGCATGACCCAGCAAGCGGTGCCAGCGGCTCGCTTGACACCCAACTGCACCGGCAAAGACCACACGCCCATTTGCCGGTCACCCTCGATGGCTTTGAAATCGTTCAAGGTCATGATGCCGTGCGCAGCCAAGCTGTAGAGCAACGCCAGTGTCACCACGTGTGCGCCAGGCCATTGCCCGCCAGTCATCACCGCAGCGCCAGTGATCCACGCCAAACCTTCGTAACTCAAACCGCAAGCGGCATTGCCCAGCCAGCCGTCTTGTTTGAAGCGAAAAGGCGGTGCGCTGTAACCCCAGGCCAACAGCAACGCCAACAACGTGGCTTTGAACGCCCAGTCACCAAGTTGCCAAGCCCAACACACAGACACCGCTGTCCACACCAAAGCAATGCCCAAACCCCAGTGGCCAGGAATACGGCCCGAGGGAATCGGCCGCTGGGGCTCGTTGATGG
>JALRAA010000256.1 GCA_023262645.1 Burkholderiaceae bacterium | reverse complement strand
CACTGGCGCAATTTCTTTGCCGAAAGCACCGGAGGACGCTGCATCTTTGGCGCGCTGTACGCTGGTCATGGCGAAATGGTCTTGCGCCTCGCGGGTGAATTGGTATTTGGCCGCGCAGTCTTCGCCAAAGGTGCCCATAGAGCGTCCGGCTTCGTAAGCATCTTCCAAACCATCAAGCATCATGTGGTCGTAAATTTTGTCGTGGCCCATTCGGTATCCACCCCGGCCTTTGAGCATCAAATAAGGCGCGTTGGTCATGCTCTCCATGCCGCCTGCGACCATCACGTCTTGGGAACCGGCTTGCAAAATATCGTGGGCGAACATGGCTGCGCGCATACCCGAACCGCACATTTTGGAAAGCGTGACAGCGCCCGCGCTTTTGGGCAATCCCCCTTTGAATGCGGCTTGTCGCGCTGGGGCTTGGCCTTGGCCAGCCATCAAACAATTGCCAAACAACACCTCGGTGACTGCATCGGGTGAAATGCCTGCGCGCGCCACCGCGGCCGCGATCGCAACTCCTCCCAAATCATGGGCGCTGAGCGATGAAAAATCGCCCTGAAAACTGCCCATCGGGGTACGGGCTGCGCTGACAATGACTATCGCATCTGACATCTTTCACTCCTTCAAAAAAACTAGCTGGCTTGGGCAAGCATGGCACGTTGCACCTCAAACCGTTTGTCCGCTTCATACGGAAACACATCGTGCACATGGCCTTGGGCAATTTTTTCTTTGTGCTTTTGCCAAAATTCTGCGTCCAACAAATCGGCATGGTGTTTCATGAACACTTCGCGCACAGCCGGATTGCCCAATAAGAACGGGCCAAATGTCTCGGGGAACACATCACGCGGCCCGACGTGGTACCAAACTTCGCCAGACATTTCGTCTTCTTCATGGCGCGGTGGTGGCACGCGGCGGAAATTGCAATCGGTGATGTATTCGATTTCATCGTAGTCATAAAAAACCACTTTGCCATGTCGCGTGATGCCAAAGTTTTTCCACAACATATCGCCCGGAAAAATATTCGCAGCAACCAAGTCTTTGATGGCGTTGCCGTATTCGATGACAGCACGTTCCATTTGCGTTTTGGCGCGCGGTTCATCCAAGCCGGTGTCAAACGCTTCTTGCAAATAAATATTCAACGGAATCATGCGCCGTTCGATGTAAGCATGCTTGATGACAACTTCTTGTTTGCCGTTGTCAGGGCGAACATTGATTTCAATTTGGCTCGGGGCGTATTTTTGAATTTCTTCGATCAATTCATCTTCAAAACGTTCGCGCGGAAAAGCCACATTGCTGTATTCCAAGGTGTCGGCCATGCGCCCCACCCGATCGTGTTGCTTCACCAACAAATATTTGCCCTGAATTTGCTCGCGCGTGGTGTCTTTGGGTGGCGGATAAAAATCTTTGATGATCTTGAACACAAAGGGGAACGACGGCTGGTCAAACACCAACATGACCATGCCTTTGATGCCCGGCGCGATGCGAAATTTGTCGGTGCTGTGGCGCTGGTGGTAGAGCAAATCGCGGTAGAACAGCGTTTTGCCTTGCTTGGCCAAACCCAATGCGTTGTAGATTTCTGCGCGTGGCTTGCGCGGCATCAAGCTGCGCAAAAATTGCACATACGCCGAAGGAATATCCATGTCCACTAAAAAATAGGCACGGGCAAAACTGAACAGCATCAAAAAATCGTCTTCGCCAAACAGCGCGGCATCGATCACCAATTGACCATGGGGGTTGTGCAAAATGGGCAAGGCAAAGGGAATTTCCACAAACCCATTGATCACTTTGCCCACGATATACGCGGCTTTGTTGCGGTAAAACAGACTGCTCAGCACCTGTATTTGAAAATTGGCTCGCAAGCGGGTTTGGTCTAAACGCATTTGCACATTGCGCAAGATGTCGTGGGCGTCTCTTGGCAAATCGGCAAATTCGCCTTTCAGGTTGAAATGCCTGACGATGCGCACAATGGTGTCGTGCAAATTGTCTGTGCTGGGATACCACGCTTGGTAGGTGGGCAAAGCGTTCGGATCGTCGCTCTCAATGTATTCGGTGCTGACCGCTGGTCGCACGAAAATGAATTCGTTTTGGAAATAACTGCGGTCCAAAATTTTGGTGGTCACCGAATTGAAAAAAGTTTCTGCCAACTCGGGCTGAAAATGGTCCACCAGCAAACCGATGTAATGCAATTTCACTTGCTGCCAAATATCGGGCGGCTGTTGCGCGGCTTGAAATTCGGTTTCCAACCGGGCAGAGCACTCTTTGACACGCAAATCGTAAAACTCAATGCGCTCGCGCTGAGCACGTTGTTGTCCATGCCAGTCTTGCTGCTCAAACCGTTCTTTGGCTTTGGCCGACTCTTGGCGAAACAACTGGTAGTGGCGGTTAAAACCATCCATCATGGCTTGTGCAATGCCATAGGCCACGGTGGAGTCGAGTCGTTGCGGAAACATACTTTTCGGCGTCAGAGGGTGGCGCGCGGGTAGCGCTTGAAGCCATTGCGAAAAACCTCGACCACTTCCTCGGAATGGCTCATGGTGACTTGCAAATCTTTGACCAAACCATCTTTGAGGCCGTAAACCCAACCGTGCACTGCAATTTTTTGGCCGCGGCCCCAAGCGTCTTGCATGACATTGGACAAAGCCACGTTGCCCACTTGTTCGATCACATTCATTTCACACAGTACGTTTTCCAAATCGGGTTGAGGCAAATGGTTCAAGCGCTGGCGATGCCGCAAATGCACATCCTGCACATGCCGCAACCAGTTGTCTGCCAAGCCGATGCGCATGCCGCGCGCCGCCGCCATCACTTGCCCGAAGATCCACGGATTGGCCATGGCACCGCGTCCGATCATCACGCCGTCGGCCCAGCCGCCGCGCAGGCGCGCCAGGGCGCCGGCCGCGTCCACCACGTCGCCGCTCCCGAGCACGGGGAT
>JALRAA010000255.1 GCA_023262645.1 Burkholderiaceae bacterium | reverse complement strand
TCCGAATTGGCCGCTCGGGAAAAAGTCGCCATGGAAACACGGCGCGCCATTGAAGTGCTGGAGCCTCTGCAGACCAAATCGTTTGCACTCAGTTATGCCAAAGCCACCGATTTGTTGACGCCACTGCTCAACCAAGCAGCCGCTTTGTCGTCAGCAACACCCGCCCGATTGCTCAGCGCCAGAGGCAGCGCCATGGCAGACGCCAGAACCAATCAGTTGTTTGTCACCGACATACAAGACCGGTTGACACAGGTGTCGCAGTGGGTTGCACGCATCGACGTTCCACAGCGACAAGTGTTGATCGAAGCTCGCATCGTAGAGGCCTTAGACAACGTGGCATCGTCTTTGGGTGTGCGCTTGTCTTCGTCGGCTGAAAACACCCATCTCAATTTTCCGGCGGCAAAAGTCCTGGGTGCTGAGCCTGCCCAAGCCACATTGACATTTTTTAATCCGCTACACAGCCGCCGTTTGGGCGTGGAACTCTCTGCCCTGGAGGCCGAAGGTTTGGGGCGGGTGGTGGCCAGCCCGCGTTTGGTCACTGCCAACCAATCCAAAGCCATCATCGAGCAAGGTACCGAATTGCCTTACCAGTTGTCAGGCCCCAACGGCAGTACATCGATTGCCTTTCGCAAAGCCAATTTGCGCTTGGAGGTCACGCCGCACATCACGCCAGACGGCAGCATCACCATGTATTTGGATGTGCACAAAGACAGTGTGGGACAAAACACGCCTGCAGGGTTTGCCATTGACACCAAGCATGTCAGCACCCAAGTGCGTGTTGAGGACGGTGGCACCGTCATGATCGGTGGCATTTACGAAACCAGCGACAACCTCAACCGAGCTGGATTGCCCGGTTTGCATGACACACCTTGGCTGGGTTGGCTGTTTGGCAACCGTGCGAACAGGCGAAGTAAACAAGAGTTGTTGATATTCCTAAGCCCTAAAATGCTTGAACAAAGTGCCTTCGCACCTTGAGGGATTCACTATCGTGTTGGCTTTGGTGGGCATGCCGGGCAGCGGCAAATCGACAGTCGGTCGGCAATTGGCCCGCAAATTGGGTGTGGGCTTTGTCGACTGCGACCAGGTCATCGAGTTGCGCATTGGCATGGCCATCAAAGATTTTTTCGCCAGCCAAGGGGAGCAGGCCTTCCGAGACATTGAAAGCCAAGTGATTGACGACATGACCCGCACCGCTTGCGGTGTGTTGGCCACTGGCGGCGGCGCGGTGCTCAAAGAAGCCAACCGCCAATTGCTGCGTGAACGCACCCAAGTCATTTATTTGCGGGTGCAACCTGAAGAAATTTTTCGCCGCCTCAAAAACGACCAGCAGCGCCCGTTGCTGCAAGTGGACGACCCGAAACTCAAAATTCAGCAACTGTTTGAAGAGCGTGATCCGTATTACCAAGCTGCGGCACACTTTGTGATTGAAACCAATCGCCCGCGCGTACCGACCATGGTCACCATGATCGTGACCCAACTTGAACTTGCCGGTTTGCTACCGATCGAAACCCCCGCCACATGAACCCAAGCACCGCACACGTCCGCATAGACCTCGGCGAACGCAGTTACGACATCGCCATCGCCACCGGATTGATCGACGACGCATCCGCATGGCAAGGTTTGCCCAAGGCTGCCGCTGCGTTGATCGTCACCAACGACACCGTGGCCCCGTTGTATCTCGCCCGTTTGCAAGCCAGTTTGGCGCCCCATTACCGCGTGGTGCATGTTTGCAGCTTGCCAGATGGCGAAAGTTACAAAACCTGGGAAAGTCTCAACCGTATTTTTGATGTGCTGCTGGCGCAAGCCTGCGATCGCCACACGGTGTTGTTTGCACTGGGTGGCGGTGTGGTGGGTGACATCACCGGTTTTGCCGCAGCGTGTTACATGCGAGGTGTGCCGTTTGTGCAAGTGCCCACCACCTTGCTGGCGCAAGTCGATTCATCGGTGGGCGGCAAAACCGCGATCAACCATCCCATCGGTAAAAACATGATCGGTGCTTTTTACCAACCCGAACGCGTGGTGTGCGATTTGGCCTCGTTACAAACCTTGCCCCAGAGAGAACTCAGCGCGGGTTTGGCCGAAGTCATCAAATACGGACCGATCGCCGACATGGCGTTTCTCGATTGGATAGAACAGCACATGGACGATTTGTTGGCGCGCAACCCGCAAGCCCTGGCTTATGCGGTCAAACGCAGTTGCGAAATCAAAGCTTGGGTGGTGGGCCAAGACGAACGCGAAGCCGGCATACGCGCAATTTTGAATTTCGGCCATACCTTTGGCCATGCGATCGAAGCCGGCTTGGGTTTTGGCGTGTGGTTGCATGGCGAAGCGGTCGGTTGCGGCATGGTGATGGCATCGCATCTGTCGCACCGTTTGGGTTTGGTGGATGCCGCGTTTGTGCAACGCCTCACCCAATTGATTGCGAAAGCCGGTCTGCCTGTGACTGGCCCGGCGCTCGGCGCCGAGGTGTATTTGCACCATATGCGGGTCGATAAAAAAGCCCAAGCAGGCGATATTCGTTTTGTCTTGATCGACCACCCCGGCAGCGCGGTGGTGCGGGCGGCTCCCGATGCGATGGTGGCTGAAGTGGTTGAGGCTTGCTGCCGCGCATGAGCCATGTGTTCGCTGCTGAAATTGCCCCTGCCGCCAACGGCTTGGCCGCATATGCCTGCCAACCGCAGTGGAGTCGCGGCAGGCGTCATGCCGAGCCCGAAGCGCCGACGCGCAATGTGTTTCAGCGCGACCGCGACCGCATCGTGCATTCCACCGCGTTTCGCCGACTGGTCTACAAAACACAAGTCTTTCTCAACCACGAAGGCGATTTGTTTCGCACCCGTTTGACGCATTCGCTGGAAGTGGCGCAACTCGGGCGTTCACTGGCGCGCGCACTGGGCTTGCATGAAGATTTGGTCGAAGCCATTGCCTTGGCGCACGACT
>JALRAA010000254.1 GCA_023262645.1 Burkholderiaceae bacterium | reverse complement strand
GCCAGTTGATTGCCATGCCAGCCTATGTCGATGTCATCATTCCGCGCGGCGGCAAAGGTTTGATCGAACGCATCAGCCGGGACGCCAAGGTGCCGGTCATCAAACATTTGGACGGCAACTGCCACACTTACATCGACGATCCGTGTGATGTGGAAATGGCCATCCGTGTCACCGACAACGCCAAAACCCAAAAATACAGCCCGTGCAACGCCACCGAAAGTTTGTTGGTGGCACGCGGGGTAGCGTCTACGTTTTTACCGCGCATCGGTCAAGTGTTTGCAGACAAAGGTGTAGAGATGCGTTGCTGCCCCGAGAGCAAAGCCTTGTTGCAAGGCGTGAAAGGCGCGGTGCTGAAAGACGCGGTCGAACAAGATTGGTTTGAGGAATATTTGGCGCCCATCATCAGCATCAAAGTTGTGGATGGCGTGGATGAGGCGATTGCGCATATCAACCACTACAGCAGCCACCACACCGACGCCATCCTCACGCTCAACCATGTGCACGGCCAACGCTTTGTGCGTGAAGTCGATTCAGCCAGCGTGATGATCAACGCCAGCACCCGGTTTGCCGACGGGTTTGAATATGGCTTGGGGGCAGAGATTGGCATTTCCACCGACAAGTTTCATGCGCGTGGCCCGGTCGGTATTGAAGGGCTGACGTCGCTGAAGTTTGTGGTGTTGGGTGAGGGTGAAGTCAGGGGTTAAGGTTGTCTGGCGAAGCGGGAGGTGGGCCATCGCAAGGCGAGCGGGGATTCACATACCCAAGTTTTTGGATGGGCTTTTGCTGCTGTCTTTGGCTGCAAGCATAAAGAGTACTTGCAGCATCTTTTTCGATACGCAATGACTGAATTGGTAAGAATGCGTCCCTCCCATCGCTTGAAACTGTCAAAATGCCCCCACATTCAGCAATCAAACAAAACTAGACACACACATGGTTCCCCACCTCATCACCGCGCTCACTGGCCCGATCAACGAACTTGAGCAACGCATCATCGACTCCATGCCGGCCATTGAGCGCTGGTTTCGCATGGAATGGATGGAGCATACCCCGCCTTTTTATTCATCGGTAGACATCCGCAATGCGGGCTTCAAACTCGCCCCTGTGGACACCAACCTGTACCCCGGCGGCTGGAACAACCTCACGGCTGAAATGTTGCCGCTCGCGGTACAAGCGGCCATGGCGGCGATTGAAAAAATTTGTCCCGAAGCTCGCAATTTGCTGTTGATCCCCGAGAACCACACGCGCAACACGTTTTATTTGAGCAATGTCGCGCAGTTGGCTCGCATTTTCAACATGGCCGGGTTGAATGTGCGCATCGGTTCGATCAATCCCGAGATCAAAGAAAACACCACCTTTGCGTTGCCCGATGGCGATTCGGTGCTGCTCGAACCGGTCATTCGCAACAAAACCCGTTTAGGGCTGAAAGATTTTGACCCGTGCACGATTTTGTTGAACAACGATTTGAGCGCAGGCATCCCCGGTATTTTGGAAGAACTGCACGAGCAATACCTGCTGCCACCGCTGCATGCCGGTTGGTGTGTGCGTCGCAAAAGCACCCATTTCGCCAACTATGAAGAGGTTGCTAAACGCTTTGGCAAACTGATTGGTATCGATCCTTGGTTGATCAACCCGATTTTTGCCCAATGCGGCGAAGTCAATTTCGCCGAAGGTGAGGGCATGGAATGTCTCACCACCAACGTCGATGCCTTGCTCACCAAAATCCGCCGCAAATACAAAGAATTCGGCATCCACGAAAAACCGTTTGTCATTGTCAAAGCGGACAACGGCACCTATGGCATGGGCATCATGACGGTGCGAGATGTCAAAGACTTGGATGTGCTCAACCGCAAAACCCGCAACAAAATGAGCGTCATCAAAGACGGTCAAGAGGTGAACGAGGTCATCATCCAAGAGGGCGTGCTGACGCTGGAGCGGATCAACGACGCGGTGGCCGAGCCGGTGGTTTACCTGCTGGACCGCTTTGTGGTGGGCGGTTTTTACCGGGTGCACGCGCAACAGGGGGCCGACGAGCTGCTGAGCGCGCCGGGCTCCAGCTACGTGCCGCTGGCCTTTGCCCAAAGTCTGTCGCTGCCGGAGCCCGGGGTGCGACCCGGTGCCAGCGCGCCCAACCGCTTTTATATGTACGGCGTGATCGCCCGCTTGGCCCTGCTGGCGGGCAGTATCGAACTGGAACAGACCGATCCGATGGCCGAAATCGGCGATTAGGGCGGTCTGCGGCACCCCGCATCGGCGCGTTTGGCGGCTTTTTTGTTGCATTGCAACAAATTTTTCCGCCTTTGTTGACAACAGGCTCTGACAAGCCAATTTGCGGATGCACAATGGCGCTCCCGTGTCGAATGGAAGCCGGTCACACCCCCCAAGGCCGGATCTCAGCAGTGTCCCTACCCGCTTCGAAGTCCTCTCTTCCCTCCCTGGTTCTGGCGCCATCGGCGTGGTCTACGGCGACATCGGTACCAGTGTTTTGTATGCCTTGAAGGAAGTCTTTGGCTCTGGCCATGTGGCTTTCACACCCGAGAACATCTACGGCATCCTGTCTATTTTCTTCTGGACCCTCACCACCATCGTGTCGGTCAAGTATGTGACCTTGGTGTTGCGTGCCGACAACCACGGCGAAGGTGGTTTGGTGGCCATGTTGGCTTTGGCATCGCAGTCCGTCAAAGACAAACCGCAATTGCGCAAAGTCCTCTTGATGGTTGGCATCTTCGGCACGTGTTTGTTTTATGGCGATGGTGTGATCACACCCGCCATTTCGGTGCTTTCTGCCGTTGAAGGTTTGGACCGGCAAGCCCTTAGTTCTTACCTGTTTATCCACACTCGAAAATTATTAAAGAGAAAGGAGTTACCATGAAACTGCGATGGATAGCCGGCTTAGGTATTATTATTTTTTCTTTGGCCAGCCAGATAGGCGCTCAAGAAACTTCCT
>JALRAA010000253.1 GCA_023262645.1 Burkholderiaceae bacterium | reverse complement strand
TGGAGAGTTTTTTTCTGCAAGCGAAATTGCAACCCCGCTTGGGCATGGTGCTGCAAACCAATGACGCGATCAAGCAAGCGGTCATGGCGAACCTCGGGTTGGGGTTTCTGTCCTTGCACACGATTGCCATGGAGCTGCAAGCAAGGCGTTTGGTGGTGTTGCCGGTACAAGGCGCGCCCTTGGTTCGCGCATGGAACGTGGTGCACCCGCTGTCCAAATTGTTGTCGCCTGCGGCAGAGGCTTTTCGCTATTTCGTGTTGGAGCATGCCGAGGGCTATTTGTCGAAAACCTTTGGCGGCATGCACGACCTCAAGGCTTGAGGGATTGTTTTATGAAGGTGGCTGGAGGGTTTAATTCGCCTTCAATGACTACTTTATGATGGCAGACACCGATTGTTTGTCTTTTTTTTAATACCATTCTTTATGCGAGTACTTGTTATGCCTTTGTATTTCATATCTGGTGCTGCTCGCATCTGGCCCATATCTCGTTTGATGCGACGCAACACCACCAGCAACCCGTCTGTTTGTCCAACCTATCTCATGCGTTGGGTGGCGGCTTGGGCGCTGTATGTGACGTTCGGTTTGGCATGGTTGGCGGTTGATGCTGCGCCTTGGTTGTCGGTGTGCAGGTCTATCGCATGAAGATGTGGCCTGTGCCATGGACCGAAGGGGCGGAACAAGCACACCTGCTTGCTTATCGCCAATCGGCCGACCGGATCATGGTGTTGACCAATGTATTTTTGACGTTGGTTTGTGCGGGTGTGGCGGCCTTCAATGGCAGTTGGATGCCCGTGTTGTTGCTGGGTTTTCCCACGCTGTTGCTTTCCTATGTTCTGTATCGATGGCACAGCGGTCAACTGCTCACCCGCTTGTTCATGGCATGTGCATTCATGGTGTTCACCAGTTTGCTGATTCACCAATCGCACGGAGACATTGAGGCGCATTTTTCTGCCTTCGGACTGATCGGCGTTTTGCTCTACTACAGAGACTGGCGAACCATCGCTGCAGCCACCGTTTTCATTTATGTGCAGCATTTGGTGGGCGGTTATGCACAAACTTTGGGAATGCCGGTGTATGTGTTTGACACACCCCAGTTTTGGTTCACCTTCTGGTTGCATGTGGCGTATTTTTTACCGTTTGTCAGCATGATGGGTTTGCTGTCGATTTGGTTGAAAAATGAAGCGTTGGCACAGCATCGCACGATTCAAGAAGGTTTACGCACGGCGCATGCTTTGCGTGAAGCGAATGAAAAGGCCAAGGTGGCCAGCCGTCTCAAAAGCCAATTCTTGGCCAACATGAGCCATGAAATCCGTACCCCACTCAATGGGGTCGGCGGCATGATCCAACTGGCCTTGGATACCCCACTCACCCCCGAGCAAAGACACTATTTGAATGTGGCGCAAGATTCGTCTGAGCATTTGCTCCATTTGCTCAACGACATCCTCGACTTCTCCAAAATCGAATCAGGATCGGTTGAATTGGTGGTGAAACCCCTGGAAATTCGCCAGTTGTGCAATGCTTTGCAAGAGTCCTTTGCGCCGCAGGCCCGTGACCGAGGGCTGGCACTCGAAGTGACTTGTGACGCATCGGTACCGCGCTTTTTGCTGACCGATGCCACGCGCTTGCGACAAATCTGCAGCAACCTGATCAACAACTCGCTGAAGTTCACACACCATGGCAGCGTCAGCTGTACCTTGTGGGTGCGCCAGAACAGCCAAGGCACGGGTGATGTGTTGAACGTGGTGGTGCGCGATACTGGCCAAGGGTTTGCGCCGGAACTGTCCGAATCTATTTTTTCGCCGTTCATGCAAGGCGACAACACGTCTACCCGCACACATGGCGGCGTGGGTCTGGGCTTGTCGATCACCCGAAGCTTGGTGCAATTGCTCGGTGGCGATATCCATGCGTTTGGCAAACCGGGTGAAGGCGCCACCTTCACCGTGTCATTGCCGATGCAATGGGCACCCACCCATCCATCGCCACAAACACCAGATACAGCCAAGACCATCTCTCATCAGCAGGCGTTGCATATTTTGGTGGCTGAAGACAATGCAGTGAACCAACAAGTCATGCAAATGATGTTGAATAAGTTGGGACACTCGACAGTGGTGGTGTCAAACGGTGTGCAAGCGTTAGAGCAGTTGCGGCTTGCCCGCTTTGACCTGGTGTTGCTCGATGTGATGATGCCTACGTTGGATGGCTTGCAATTGCTGGCCCAATGGCGTGCACATGAACGTGGTTTGCCACGCCATACGCCCATTGTGATGGTCACAGCGCATGCCATGTTGGGCGACGAGGAAAAAATGCTGGCTGCGGGTGCGGATGGTTATGTGTCCAAGCCCGTCGACTTGAAAGCGTTGTCGGCCGTGATCGGCAAAGTCTGTCATGCAAAGACAGCCATTGTTTGAACTTGGCGCGGCTGGCGGGGATCGAACCCACGACCCTTGGCTTCGGAGGCCAATACTCTATCCACTGAGCTACAGCCGCATGGTTTGCATTGTAGGTGGCTGAGCTGGCCTCACATGTCGGTTGTTCACTCTGCGTCTGCTGGATGCAGGGCGCTGGCTATAATTTGATTTTGTTTTACACAGCCAGAAAGACACCATGAGCGAGCAGCACGAAGAAGCGCACACCGGTCCGATCAAAACCCCTCGACAATTTTTATTGATGGTGGTTTTTTCTTTCATACTTCCCGTCTTTATCATCATTGGTTTGGTGTACTACATCACCTCTCACAACAAAACTGCAATCGGCGCCTCAAACGCGCAAGAAGCCACCGCCGCTCGCATCCAAAAAGTGGGCGCGGTGCAAATTCTGGACGCAGACCGCCCTTTGAAATCTGGTGATGCTGTTTACACCGCCCAATGTGCTGCCTGTCATGCCATTGGCGCAGCCGGTTCACCCAAATTCGGGGATGCAGCGGCTTGGGCGCCTCGCATCAAAACGGGC
>JALRAA010000252.1 GCA_023262645.1 Burkholderiaceae bacterium | reverse complement strand
AGAGAAGAGAAGAGAAGAGAAGAGAAGAGAAGAGACGAGAAGAGAAGAGAAGAGAAGAGACGAGAAGAGAAGAGAAGCGAAGAGACCGTTGACAGGTCAAGATTTTGTGGCGGCCAAAGCCATCAAAAATATGCAAATACAAGCGGGTGCGGTCAGTTTTGATCTGGTCTTGGGCTATCCCGCCAAAAGTTTGTGGGCGTCGTTTCAACAACAGTTAGAACATGTCGTCGGTCAATTGCCCGGGGTCAGTTCGGTTCGTGTGCATGTGAGCAGTCAGGTGGTGGCCCACGCTGCGCAACCCGGCGTGGCTTTGTTGCCGCAAGTCAAAAACATCATTGCGGTCGCATCGGGCAAGGGCGGTGTCGGTAAATCCACCACTGCCGCCAATTTGGCCTTGGCCTTGGCAGCCGAGGGTGCAAGTGTGGGTTTGCTGGATGCAGACATTTACGGCCCCAGCCAGCCCATGATGATGGGTTTGTCAGGTCGCCCGGAAAGCAAGGACGGCAAAACCATGCAGCCTTTGGAAAGTCACGGCGTACAGGTGATGTCCATTGGATTTTTGGTGGCGCAAGACCAGGCCATGGTGTGGCGAGGTCCAATGGCAACCCAAGCGTTAGAACAATTGCTGCGCCAAACCCAGTGGCGTGATTTGGATTACTTGATCATTGACATGCCGCCCGGCACAGGCGATATACAGCTGACATTGAGTCAACGCGTACCGTTGACCGGTGCGGTGATTGTTACCACGCCACAAGACATCGCGTTGATCGATGCCATGAAAGGCATTCGGATGTTTCAAAAAGTGGGTGTGCCGATTTTGGGTATTGTGGAAAACATGGCGGTGCATGTGTGCAGCCAATGTGGCCACGCAGAACCTATTTTTGGCGTGGAGGGCGGCAAAAAAATGGCCCAAGCAGAAGGCATGGCTTACTTGGGCGCGTTGCCGTTGAGCATGGCGATTCGGGTGCATGCCGACAGCGGATTGCCGTCGGTGGTCGCTGAACCCGACAGCGAAGTGGCGGGTATTTACAAATCTGTTGCCCGTCAGTTGGCTGTCAAGGTCGCGGCCAAAGCCAAAGATTTTTCGTCCAAATTCCCAACCATCAAAGTATCTCAAGACACTTGAATCGCCCGAATCAGTTCTTGTGGCTGGAGGGCGTTGGCCACTGAAAAGGTGTCAGGGCTGTCAGGGTACCAAGCGCGATGAACCGTTGTATCGATTGGCTTGCACTGGAATCACATAACGGTGTGAATGGGTCAGCACATGCAACAGGCCCCGGGTTCGCTGGCGCATGATGATGTCGCCGATTTGCCCAAAGGCATGTTGAATTTTGGCCAATTGCTCGGTATCGATAGAACTGGATAAATGGCCGATGAAGAAATTTTCGGTTTGTGACAGCAGATCTCGGTTGACCGTAGAAGGTGACTGGGTGCTGTACACAATGCCGATGTTGAACTTGGCCCCCTCTTTGGCGAACCGCGAATACACATCGATCGTGTTGCCCGCATTGGGCGGGAAAATCATGTGCGCTTCCTCAAAATAAATTTGAATGAAGTTGTTGTTCAAAGTGTTGGATACAAATTTGCTTTCTTGCTCCCGGAAAACAGCCTCTGACAAACTGCGGCTGAAGTAGCGAATGATTTGCTCATTGGCGCTGCCCAAATCCAAAATGACGGTTTCGCCTTGGGCGAGTTTGTACAGAATTTCGGCCACAAAATCGCCGGCTTCAGGCGAGTGAAATTGCAAGCATGGGCGCAACACAAACGGGCTGTAGCCAATCGGCGGGAACATGAAGCTGATCATGATCTCTTCATCGCTGTCGAAGATGAATTGACCGTTGCGACGCAAACTGGGGTCGTTTTGGTAAGACTGGCTAAAACGTGCCACCACACTGATTTCGGTCACCATGTCTGCAAACGTGGTGGGCAAGGGAGGCGGTGGTGAATTGCGAATAGCTTGGTAGGCAGACAAACGAAGCAGTTGCGGAAAGCTGGGGTTGAACGGCTGGGTGATGCCAATCGCTTCCATGCGGTTTTGCAGCCTTTGCGGGTTGACTTCAAAACCGCAGATGTCGAGCAGGGTCCAAAACAACATGACTTTGCGCACACGGTTGCCAATTTTTCGTTCGGAATCGTGTTCGGTTCTGGCCAAGTTAGGTAAGCGGCAAGTCAACAATCTGGCGACATATTCGGATTCAGCGGTTGAAGGCGGCAGCAATTCGCGCATGACGCTGAGTGCTTCAAAAGTGCGTTCGTAAAAATTAAAGCGCAATAACTTGGGGGCTTCCGATTGCACACCGCGTGGGGTCAGGAAATACGAGGTGCATCTGTCCGGATAGGCCGATGCAATCGCGTCAAAGCCGTCTTGCGGGTTGCTGTTGGCGTATTCGCCGTTGACGTCAAAAATCAATTGACCCACATTGCGTTGTTCTTTGGTGACATCAAGCATGCCTTGCACCACCAACTTGACCACATTGGATTTACCCATGCGGGTTTTGCCAAACATGGCGGTGCGTTTGCCGCGTATATCCATCATGGAGATGTAGACAGGTTCCTCGTTCGATAGATAGCTTTCGTTTTCGCTGGGTCGCAGCAGGCCGAAATCGATGCGGTGCTCAGGGTTGAGCATGCCGTTGAGAATCAAGTCCATGACCTTGGTATCGGGTCGAAACAAATGAAACACCACGGCGGGACTGATCTGCCCGACATCGGATGAAAAATTCACGCCTGTTGAGGGATCGGTACTGGTTTCAAACGTACCCATGATCTCGCACTCAAGCAGGAAAAATAAATTCTTTATCAACTCGGCATCATCAGCACCCTGCGTGGTGCCGTCTTGAGATTTGGGTGCGCGGTTTTTAATGCTGTTGTTGATGATGACTTGGCTAAGACCAAACAGGTGGCTGCTTTCATCGGGAACGCCTTTGGACTTGTTGACCCGCAGCAAATAAATGATTTCTGTGTTGAGATTTTCAGGGTT
>JALRAA010000251.1 GCA_023262645.1 Burkholderiaceae bacterium | reverse complement strand
GCGCGCTTCGGTGCTGGCATTGGGTCCATTGCTGGCGCGTTTTGGGCGTGCCAAAGTGTCGTTGCCCGGTGGATGCGCCATAGGCAGCCGTCCGGTGGACCAGCACATCAAAGGTTTGCAAGCCATGGGCGCGGTGATCGATGTCGAGCACGGTTACATGGTCGCGCGCTTAAAGCCAGGCCTTCAGCGTCTGCAAGGCGCGCGCATCACAACCGACATGGTGACGGTCACGGGCACAGAAAATTTGTTGATGGCGGCTTGTTTGGCTGAAGGCGAAACCGTGTTGGAAAACGCCGCACAAGAGCCCGAAATTCCCGATTTGGCCGAATTGCTGATCGCCATGGGTGCGCAGATCAGCGGACACGGCAGCAGCCGAATCCATGTGCAAGGCGTGGAGCGTTTGCACGGTGCACGCCACCAGGTGGTGGCCGATCGCATCGAAGCCGGTACTTTTTTGTGCGCGGTGGCGGTCAGCGGTGGCGATGTGATGTTGCGCCATGCGCGGGGTGACCATTTGGAGGCGGTGATCGACAAATTGCGCGACGCGGGCGTGCAGATAGACACAGCCGATGCCGCAGGTTTGCGCGTGCAGGCGAAATCACCGGCCCACCAACATCTCAAAGCGCAAAGTTTTCGCACCACCGAATACCCCGGTTTCCCCACCGACATGCAGGCGCAATTCATGGTGCTCAATGCGGTGGCGCAAGGCAATGCCAAAGTGACCGAAACCATTTTTGAAAACCGCTTCATGCATGTCAACGAGCTGTTGCGTTTGGGTGCCCACATCAGCATCGATGGCAAAGTGGCCATGGTGGAAGGCGTGCCCCAACTCTCCGGTGCCACCGTCATGGCCACCGATTTGCGTGCGTCAGCCAGCTTGGTGATTGCCGGTTTGGTGGCCTCGGGCGAAACCGTGGTCGACAGGATTTACCATTTGGACCGCGGCTACGATCGCATGGAAGAAAAACTTCGCGCCTTGGGCGCGGACATCGAAAGAATCCGATGAGCATCACGCTGGCACTGTCCAAGGGACGCATCTTTGACGAAACACTGCCGTTGTTACAAGCTGCAGGCATCACGGTGTTGGAAGACCCCGAGAAATCGCGCAAATTGATTTTGCCGACCAACAACGACCGCTTGCGCGTGGTGTTGGTGCGGGCTTCAGATGTCCCCACTTATGTGGAATACGGCGGCGCTGACATGGGCGTGGCGGGTTTAGACACTTTGATTGAACACGGCAGCGCCGGTCTTTACCAACCCCTCGATCTACAAATTGCCAAATGCCGCATGAGCGTGGCCGTGCCGCAAGGTTTTGATTACGCCGCGGCGGTGCAACAAGGCGCGCGTTTGCGCGTGGCCACCAAATATGTTGCGATCGCCCGGGATTTTTTCGCCGCCAAAGGCGTGCATGTCGACTTGGTCAAGCTCTACGGCAGCATGGAGTTGGCCCCACTCACCGGCATGGCGGACGCGATTGTCGATCTGGTGTCGACAGGCAGCACACTCAAGGCCAACCATTTGCTCGAAGTCGAGCGCATCATGGACATCAGTTCACGGTTGGTGGTCAACCAAGCGTCGCTCAAACTCAAAACCGCCGCCATTCGCCGATTGATCGACGCGTTTGACCGCGCCACGTCCGCCCGCGCGCTGGCATGAACCCACCAGCGTTGTACCCATGAATACCCGCCCGTTGCGCCTGTCCACCACGCAAGCTGATTTCGACACCTTGTTTCAGCAACGCTTGCATTGGTCGTCCGATACCGATGCCGCCATCGAACAACGCGTGGCCGACATCCTGGCCGATGTCAAACAGCGGGGCGATGCTGCGGTGTTGGACTACACCGCACGCTTTGACGGCTTGCAGGCCGACAGCATGGCCGCGCTGGAATTGCAACAAAACGATTTCAAAGCAGCCTTTGACGGTTTGCCCGAAGCGCAAAAACGCGCTTTGCAAGATGCCGCCGCCCGGATTCGCAGCTACCACGAAGCACAAAAAAAAGCCTGTGGCGAAAGTTGGCAGTACCGCGATGCCGATGGCAGTTTGCTGGGACAAAAGGTCACGCCTCTGGACAGAGCCGGTATTTACGTGCCTGGCGGCAAAGCCGCTTACCCGTCCAGCCTGTTGATGAACGCCATTCCCGCGCATGTTGCAGGCGTGGGAGAAATCATCATGGTGGTTCCTACGCCGGTGCGCGGCAGTGTCGCCACGGGCGGGGCGGTTGGCAGCGCCCACACGGCCACGCGCGGCGAGCGCAACGAACTGGTGTTGGCCGCGGCTTATGTCGCCGGTGTCAACCGTGCCTTCACCATCGGCGGCGCGCAGGCCGTGGCGGCGCTGGCTTACGGAACAGTCACCATCCCGCGCGTCGACAAGATCACCGGTCCGGGCAACGCCTATGTGGCCAGCGCCAAGCGCCGCGTCTTCGGCCAGGTGGGCATCGACATGATCGCCGGCCCCAGCGAGATCCTGGTGCTGGCCGACGGCAGCACGCCGCCCGACTGGGTGGCGATGGACCTCTTCAGCCAGGCCGAGCACGACGAACTCGCCCAGAGCATTTTGTTGTGTCCCGATGCGGCTTACATCGCGCAGGTGCAGGCCGCCATCGACCGCTTGCTCCCCGACATGCCCCGTCGCGACATCATCAGCGCCTCGTTGCAGGGGCGTGGTGCGCTCATCCACACCCGCAGCATGGAAGAGGCGTGCGAGATCAGCAACCGCATCGCGCCAGAGCACCTGGAAGTGTCGAGCGCCGAGCCGCACCGTTGGGAACCCCTGTTGCGCCACGCGGGCGCCATTTTCCTGGGTGCCTTCACCAGCGAGTCGCTGGGCGACTATTGCGCCGGCCCCAACCACGTGTTGCCCACCTCGGGCACGGCGCGCTTCAGTTCGCCCCTGGGGGTTTACGATTTCCAAAAACGCAGCAGCCTCATCGAGGTGAGCGAAGCCGGTGCCCAAACCCTCGGTCAGATTGCTTCGGTGC
>JALRAA010000250.1 GCA_023262645.1 Burkholderiaceae bacterium | reverse complement strand
GGGCAATGTCGCCGATTGGGACTCGACCACGGCGGCGTTTTCCAAAGCCGTGGCAGAACACGGTGTGATCGATGTGTTGGTGAATAACGCCGGCATCACACGTGACCGTATGTTTTTGAAGATGACTCCCGAAGACTGGAAAGCGGTGATTGATACCAACTTGAATGCCATGTTCAACGTGACCAAACAAGTGGTACCCGGCATGGTGGAAAAAGGTTGGGGCCGCATCATCCAAATTTCTTCGGTCAATGGTGAGAAAGGCCAATCGGGCCAAACAAATTACTCGGCCGCCA
The DNA here is from genome assembly GCA_023262645.1 of Burkholderiaceae bacterium. Lineage (GTDB taxonomy): Bacteria > Pseudomonadota > Gammaproteobacteria > Burkholderiales > Burkholderiaceae_C > Limnohabitans. The sequence continues at coordinate 2,722 of JALRAA010000250.1, read as the reverse complement.
AAGCAGGCATGCATGGATTCACCATGGCGTTGGCTCAGGAAATGGCCAACAAGGGTGTGACTGTCAACACGGTCAGCCCTGGCTACATAGGCACAGACATGGTTAAGGCGATCAAGCCAGAAATTTTGGAAAAAATTGTGGCCACTATTCCGGTCAAGCGACTCGGTACACCCGAAGAAATTGGCTCTATCGTTGGGTGGTTGGCGGGCGATGAATCTGGCTTTACCACGGGTGCAGATTTCTCCTGCAACGGTGGTTTGCACATGGGTTGATGCCCATGCAAGCTGCTTGGTACGAATCCAACGGTGCTGCCCGCGATGTGTTGAAAGTCGGGTCGCAACCCACACCCGAGCCCAGCGCAGGGCAAGTGCGCGTCAAGTTGTATTGCAGCGGTGTCAATCCATCGGACGTTAAATCGCGAGCGGCTCGCCCATTAGGCGGTCCGATGGTTATTCCGCACAGCGACGGAGCAGGCGTCATTGACGCGGTGGGTGAGGGCGTCGACACGTCCCGTATCGGTCAACGGGTATGGACATGGAATGGCCAGTGGCAACGACCTTGGGGCACTGCGGCGCAATTCATTTGTTTGAATGCGTTTCAAGCCGTGCAGATGCCAGATGCGCTTTCTTTTCATGCAGGTGCTTGCTTGGGTATACCCGGCTTAACAGCCTTGCGAGCAGTTCATTTGGCCGGTGATGTCGCGGGAAAAACAGTGTTGGTGACAGGTGCTTCCTCTGCGGTTGGTCATTACGTGACCCAAATGCTCAAGCGCCGTGGAGCAGTTGTGATCGGCACAGTGGGTTCAGAGGCCAAAGCGGCACACGCCAAAGCGGCTGGTGCTGACCACTGTCTTTTTTACAAAACAGAGGATGTGGTGTCTCAAGTGAAGTTGTTGACGGATGGCAAGGGGGCAGACGCGGTCATCGACATGGACTTCTCCACCACCATTCAATGGATGGCGCAGGGCATTTTGCGGCCCCACGGCCATTTGGTGTGTTACGGTTCAAACCCGCCTGCTGACATCACCGTCAGTTTTCGACCGCTGCTTTTCAACTCATACACCTTGAGTTTTTTCTTGGTCTATGAATTGACCCACGAACAGCGAATGGCATGTTTGAATGAATTGAACACTATGCTCGAACAAAATGCATTGACGCACGCGATAGGTGCTGCATTCAGCCTTGAGCATGTTATTCAAGCACATGAAACCGTTGAAGCCGGTAAGACGATTGGCAATGTGGTCATCGACATTACACATTGACCCCACAGTTTCAAGGCACGGGCCCCGGATCAATCAGGCACATGGCGTTTGCATTGGCAATCGCGTCTTCAGGCGTCAAAAATACCAATCCCATGCTTAGGTAGTGCTTGTCTGTGAATTCATTGCAATTTTTGGTCTCAATGAATTTCTTGGGCAGATCAGGACGGGACACGTAGTATTTTTCTTTCAATGGCAACACTGTTTCAGGGGCATTCACCCAAAAACCGTTGACCATTCTTTTCAAGGGTTTACGGGTGACCTTGACTTCATATTTCCCTTTGAGTATGTCAATCAACACGCCATTCACATCGGAGGCGTTTTCGGGAATGTTGAAATCTTCTACCCGTGCACCATTTGCAATTGCAATCAAAAACTCCGCATTCAGATGGAAATTGGTGGATGCGCATTGGGCTTGAGATACAGACATTTTGATTTCCTTTCAAAAAACAAATGGCATCCCGACTTTGTGGGTCAGGTAACCAGCTTCTATGGCTTTGTGGAGAAACCAGATGTGTAAACAGCTTGGGAAAAACTGGGGTAATGCTTGTAATAGTCAGCTATTGACGAAACCGATGAATAACCAAAGCTTAAATGTTTTGTGTATAGCCAGGCTGACAAAAAAAGAAAGTTTCCAAAAAAATAAAAAATGATTTGAACTATGGCTTATTTAAAAACACAAAAGCCTTACATTGTTGTATCCGCTTACAGTTAACTTTCAGTTAGTGTGTTGTATTTTTAAAATTTCACGAGCGCCTAACCCTATTTGTCCATGAATACTTCCTCCACCATTCAACCTTTACAAACGTGTAATCGATTGAGCGTTGCACCCATGATGGACTGGACTGACAGGCATTGCCGATACTTTCACAGGTTATTGTCTGAAACCGCTTTGCTCTACACCGAGATGGTGACCACGGGTGCATTGATCCACGGCGATCAGTCGAGACATTTGGATTTCAACGAGCAAGAGCATCCTGTGGCTTTGCAATTGGGCGGTTCAGAGCCCAACGATTTGGCAAAAGCGGCGAAATTGGGTCAGCAATGGGGCTATGACGAAATCAATCTGAATTGCGGCTGCCCCTCTGAGCGTGTACAGCGTGGCGCATTCGGCGCGTGTTTGATGGCAGAACCGAATTTGGTGGCCGATGGTGTGAAAGCCATGTTGGATGTTGTCACTGTGCCGGTGACTGTGAAGCATCGCATTGGCATTGACCGCATGGAAAGTTATGCATTTGTCAGAGATTTTGTCGGCACCGTGTCCATGGCTGGATGCAACACCTTTATTGTTCATGCACGCAACGCTTGGTTGCAAGGCATATCTCCCAAGGAGAACCGCGAACTTCCCCCGCTCAAGCCTGCAGGGGAAGCGGGTGCTGGTGACCGGAGCGGCGGGGAGCATCGGCAGCGAGCTGTGCCGGCAGATTGCTAATTTCCAACCGGCCCGGCTGAATCTGTTCGACA
>JALRAA010000024.1 GCA_023262645.1 Burkholderiaceae bacterium | reverse complement strand
ACTGTGGCCAAGTAACCATTGCCCCCTTTGTCATACACGGTCAAAGCGGTGCTCTTGTTGTAAGAAGCAGGGTCGTTGCGGTTGAACGCTTTGGTCACCACTTGCGCATCGGCTGGAAAGTTCAAACCCAATTGCACCAGCGATGTTTCTTTCGCCATACCTGTGGTTTTTTGCGGGATGGTCAACACGTTCAAATCACTCAAATTGGCTTTACCGGTCGAGTCGACTGACGCCGCCATCAAACGCTGGCCCGCCGAGTTCACCACGTTGTACTGGTCGTTCATCATGAACGAGCCGTTGCGCGTGAAGATGTCTTGAAATCCGTCGGCAGATTTGAGCGGGAAGAAACCGTCACCGGAAATAGCCAAGTCCAAAGTATTGGACGAGAAGTTCATGTTGCCCTGACCAAACTCTTGCGTCACGCGTTTGAGCGACACACCTTGACCGATGGTCGATGTCGCTTTTTGCAAGGGCGATGTCGCAAAAATGTCGCCGAAGTCGGCTCGGCTGCGTTTGAAACCCACGGTACTCGCGTTGGCAATGTTGTTCGATGTCACGCCCAATTGCGCGGTGGCAGCATTCAAACCAGTGAGTGAGGTAAAAAATGACATGTATTAACTCCGTTGTGTGTGCTGTGTGGGTGTGATCAGTAAGCGATGCGCTTGACTTCGTTCATGTTGACGCTCTTGCCGCCATCGACCTCGAGTAACCAGGTGTTGTCGCCCGTGCCTGCGTTGGAAACGCTGCGCACAGTTGACAAGGTGTTGACCGTGGGCTGCAGGGCTTTTCCCATGCTGCTGGCCAACACTTGCATGGTGTAGGTGCCATCTGGCATGGCTGCACCGTTGTCGTTGTAGCCATCCCAAGTCAAGCGCATCGGTCCAATCGGCTGTGCGCCAAAAATTTGTTTGCGCACCAATTGGCCTTTTTCATCAAAGACCTGCATTTGCACGCCGTCTGCGCCAGTGGGTAAATCGACATTCGCTTCGACCGGTTGACCGCCCAACAAAATCAGTGGGCCGTTGGGAACCGCCACTCGGCGACCAATCATGGCGGCACCTGCCAACATCTTGTCGCCTTCCAAGCTCTTGACCATGGTCTCCATACTGGTCTTCATGGCTGTGGTTGCTTCGAGTTGTGAGAACTGCGCCAACTGCGCCACAAACGCCTCGTTTTTCACTGGGTCCAACGGGTTTTGGTTTTTGAGTTGGGTCGTGAACAAGGTCAAAAAAGCCCCTTGGTCCATGGTGTTGGACGGTGCTTTGACTTTGTTTTTGGCGATGTAGTCTTCGTAACTGACGATGCCGCTGGGTAACGGCGCTCTTGCGGTGGTGGAGCTGGGAGTGGCCATGTCAAACTGCTTTCATCGGTCAGGTTTTGGTGATGTCGAGGGTGCGCATCATCAATTGACGAGCGGTGTTCACCACTTCAACGTTGTTTTGGTACGAGCGAGAAGCGGCCATCATTTCGACCATTTCTTGCATTTCGTTCACGTTGGACAAATACACATAGCCTTTCTCATCGGCTGAAGGATTGCCCGGGTCGTAAATACTGCGAATAGGCGTGGGGTCGTCGACCACTTGGTCCACCTTCACGCCGCCCAAATAAGGAAAACCGGCGTTGGTGAATTCGTCTTTGACCAGCGCTTTGAACACCGGGCGTTTGGCGCGAAATGCTTCGCCTTCGGTTTTGGCCACGGTAGATGCGTTGGCCAAATTCGAAGCGGTGGTGTTCATGCGCACCAGTTGTGAATTGAGGGCGGTGCCGGCGATGCCAAACACACTGTCAAGTGTTCTCATGGTTTATCACTCCCCTTTCAAGGCTTTTCGAATACCGCCAATGCGGTTTTCCAAAAAGTTCAATGTGGTTTGGTATTCCGCCGCGGCTTGACCGAACTGGGCTTGCTCGACGCTGATCTCTACGGTGTTGCCATCGAAAGAACTGTTGAACGGCACACGGAATCGCTTGCCATCGTCGGGTTGTTCTTCCAAAGCGGCGTAATGCTTGGCGTGTGTCGCGGCGATGTATTCGCGACTGGTTTCTTTGAGCATGGCTTTGAAATCCAGCTCTTCTGCTTTGTAATTCGGTGTGTCGGCATTGGCGATATTGCGTGACAACACTTCCAGGCGCTGGCTGCGAACGCCTAAGGCCCGCTCGTGGATGCCGAGTGCTCCGCTGAATAAGTCCATCACACATCTCCTTGGTGGTTGTTACCGCCGTTTTCACGACACTTGGCGCTCAAGTTGAGACACCTCCGGTCGATATGTGCAATTTGTGTGCCACCTGATCTGACTGTGGCTTTGTCTGCGTTCGCATGGCCGAGGGCGGCAAGACTTCACCGCACTCGCTTGGCCTCGGCAAGGGTTTGCCGCTGACGCTGCTGTCTTAACGCACGTAGTCTTGGTTCAAATAAGCGCCTATGCGCAATGCCTGCGCGCGGCTCACCGCATTGGTGGGTGTGGGTAAACCGTTGGATGTGTTGGGTGTGCTTTGCGCCAGCAATGACGATTCATGTTTACCCAAACGCTCCAACGCATTTTGGTAGAGGCCTTGCATGATCGAGTTGCGGGTGATCGGCGCGGTCTTGTCTCGGTTGACATACAAATGCTGCGCTTGGGTGCCCGCGATATTCAGATTGGCGTCGGGTGCCTTTTCGCGGCGTGCCGCTGGGGTGAGCACTGTCAGGTACAAATCGTCCAAACTGGTGGGGCCACCGTTGCGCAATCCGGTTTCATCAAAATACTTAGACACCATGTCTAATTGTTCAAGCACGCTGTGGCCCAAGATCGCTTTGGGGTTGCTGCCAAAGCCAGCGCTGGCCGCCCCACGGTCCGGCCCATCGCAAAACTGGATGATGCCGTGACAGCGGTTATTGGATGCTTTAGGGTTCATTCCGTCGCTTTCCATCAAGGTCAAGCGGGCAAAGTCGTCTGGGGCGAACTGATAAGTGCGCGACATGGTCAAAATTTTGTCGAACACTTTTTGGCGGTCTTCCGGAGGGATGAAACCTTTGGCGACGGCACGGTCCAAGGTTTTTTGCAGCACCGGATGGTTAGCTGCCAAAAGGTTTGACGGGGGACGCATGACCGAGGTCGCCTTGGCTTGGCTGGCGGCATTCATGGACAAAGCGGTTTGTGCATCAGCGGGTTTGGCGCTGGCTGGGGTCGCGTCTGGGTTGAGCGCGGTCAAGTTCAAGCGTTGGCCTGGAAATATCCGGTCAGGGTTGGACAGTCCGTTGGTGCGGGCAATGTCTTGTGCCAAACGGGTGGCTTCGTTGTCCGAGACGGGTTTGCCCATCGCCTGCATTTGGTTTTTCACGATACCACTCAAGGTGTCGCCTTCTTTGACGGCGACGCTGGGAACCCGAGGATTGAGAATCGTCGAGGAATTGACACTGTTTTTGGTTTGCAATTGCGCCAGGGTTTGGGCAAAGCCAATGCGAGCGATGTTGGCTTCAACCGTTTGCTTGGCCGTCAGAGATGACGTGTTTGGTGTTGAGAAATTGGTTTTGACGAGTGCTTTGGAATCAATATTGAAGTTCATTTGGCGCTCAGCAAGTTGAAAAAAGGTTGGCATCGAAATTGCATCGGGTATGGAGCTGACGCCAAAAACGTCAAAACTTTCACACTCTTGGAGACCATCTTGCAAATGCTGTGCCGAACATTGAGAACAGGTAAAAAAACCCGTCTGATGGCCCTGGGCTGTGCCACCGCTTTGCTGGGCACGGTCTGGCACCAAGCGGACGCACAAAACACGCCCTCAGCCAACCCGGGCTGGCTGGCCGTGGAACAAGGCGCCAAACAATTCGTGATGGATACGCACAAATTGGACGGTGCTGTTGTGACGATCCAACCCATGGACAGCCGCATCAAGATAGACACATGCGCGCAAGACATCGTGTTTGACCAGCCCTATGGCAACAAACAAAGCGTGCGCGCACGCTGCGCCCAACCGGCTTGGCAACATTTCGTGATGGTGCAAGTCAAAACAGGACTTGGCGCCCAACTGGCCACTGCCACGCAAACGAATTCGGTCAACAAGTTGGTCTGGGTTTCCACACAAGCCATCAAACGCGGCACCACTGTGCAGCCCGGCATGTTCAAAACCGCAGAAATCAGCGTCCCTGCGCATGAAACCCGTTTCGTCAGCGACGAAAAGGACATGGCAAACACCGAACTTTTGCGTGACATGCCGGCCAACACCCCCCTCAAAATGCAAGACTTGAAGCCCGCCACCATGGTTCGCCGTGGTCAGCAAGTCACCGTGGCCGTGGGCGGCGAAGGCAAAGGCTTTTTGATCACCGTCAAGGCCGAAGCCCAGCAAGATGGCCTGCTTGGTGAGCAAATTCGCTTGAAAAACCCCGAATCGGGTCGATCTTTGACGGCAGTGGTCACTGGCGTGAATATGGCTCGCGGGCTTTAAAGGAATACCAAATGATTCATAAAACAGCCGCGAAAAGTTTTTTTTCAATAATCCTCAAGAACAATTTGCTCGGGTCGATACCAACGATGTCGAGTTATGAGTTTTGTAGCCACGTTTGATCACAAGGAAGCCATATGTCTGATCCCATTTCTCTCAACCAGAGCAGGATTTCCAGCTCCAACGCCGCTTCGCGGACCACGTTGGACAAGCTGGACAAAAAAACTGCACCTGCCAAAGCCGACAACGCCCCAGAAACCAAAGCGCCAGCTCGGCCACAAGGAAGCGATTCCGTGAACCTCAACAACGTCAAAGAACGCATCGATGCTCAGCCTGACTTCGACCGCAATAAGGTGGATTCCATCAAGGCCGCGCTGCAACAAGGCAACTACCCGGTCAATCCGCGTCGCATTGCCGAAAACTTTGTTTCGCTGGAAAAACTGATCCACGGTTGAAAAGCTAACCATGACTGACACGATTGCCATTGACGAAGCCAAAACATTGCAAGAGGCTGACGCTCTGGTAGATCAGCTGGCTGAGCTGCTCGACCAAGAATTCGAAGCACTCAAAGCCCAAGACTTGGATCAGTTTGAAATATTGTTGAGCGGCAAAAACCATTTGTTGTCCGAGCTCACCCGGATCACGGGTGTGTCACAACTGAATGACGCAGACAAATTGGGCGCGCATTGGAATGATTTTCGCGCCCGCATGCTGCATTGCCGTGACATGCACCGTCGCAACGAAATACTCATCATGCGCAAACTCGATGCTATTCGCGGTGCGCTAGAGAGCTTGAATGTGAATGAAGCCACGAGTTCGGTCGAGGTTTATGACCGTCTGGGCCAAATCAAACGCATACGCCGCTTACGGGGCTTTACCGACGTTTGAAGCTGCGGCCGTTTTGCCGGCCGGCGGCATTTGCTCATCACCGGGCTGCATGCCCTTGAGCCAGTACACCCACGACAAAATCACCGCCACTGCGGTGTACATGTCCTGCGTGATTTCTTCGCCCACATCCAATTTGCTGAGCAAGGCCAACAGTTGCGGATCTTCCGCCACATAAATGCCTTGGCGCTTGGCTTCTTCAATGATGCGTTGGGCCAATTCGGCCTGCCCTTTGGCCACCACGCGCGGGGTTTTGCGCTGACCGTATTCGAGTGCAATGGCTTCAAAAGGTGACTTCATGTGGCAACTCGTTTTTAGGCTTGGGTGTCGATGACCGAGCCCCGACTGCCCGACGCTTCAGAGGCGCGCACCAAGGGTCTGGCCGCATTGAATATTTGAAAAGACTGCAAATTCAAACCGGCTGCGCCGAGTTCAAGCCCGAGCTCTGTGGCGCGCTGTTTGGCCAAGCCCGCCACATCACTGCGCAACGCCCACATCACCAAATCCACCCCAGTGCCTTGGGTGATGGTGGTGTTGAGCCAGATTTCCCCCAAGGTGCGACTGCGTGAATGGATATCCACGGTCAAGGGTGGCTCTTCCTGGTTGGGTTTGCGTGCCGGTTTTTGAAAATGCAAATCCACTGGCTCGTGGTCGACAAACGGCAACACCACATGCAAAGACAACTCGCCGTTGAGCCACTTTTGCGCCGCCTGTGCCTGCGCAGACTCGAGTTCGCGCACGGCTTGCTCCAGTTCGGTGGTGTCTTTTTTTTCCAAACCTTCCACCGTTTCTTGCTGCAGATAGGCGAGTATTTGTTTGATGGTGGACTTTGGGTCGTCGTCAGCGGGTAAGCCTTGCGCCAATAAGTTTTCTGCGCTGCGCGCCTGAGCAGCCACCAAGCGTTTGAGCGTGATCGGGTTCATTTGCGCCAGCGAACTGCGTTGCTGCAGCAACCGCTTGACCATGTCGGAGAACTCACCTTGCCCACTCAAATTGCGCACGCCCAGCGCGGCCAACATGCGGGTGAAGCTCTCGAACCCAGTAGGTTGGGTCAACAACAAACCCAAAGCGGTGCTGGGCAAATTCAGCGCAGGGTTCAGGGCGGGCGGTGTGTTCAATCCAAAAGCCGCCGAGGCAGGGGTGGCGCTGGAGGTTTGTCCGCTGGGATACGACTGAATCAAAAAGCCCCAACTGCCTGCGTTTTGGCTGGCCCTTAAGAACGGTTTGTCGCCATCTTTGAGCACCCAACCGTTGGGCAATTCAAAGAAAAAATCTTTGAGCCACAAGCGCACGCGTTGATCGCGTACCTCGGCCACGGCTTGGATGATTTGCCCGTCGCGCAAGCCCAATTGCTGGGCCACAGGCGTTTGAACCCACAGGCTGCGTGCCTCCATTTGCACCAGTGGTACACGGGTGCTGGCAGATACGGCGTCTGGCCCGAGCATGCTGTGGGTCCTTGCTGGCCGAGCGAGGTCGGCGAACTGATCAGGGGTAACGCACCCACTGGCGTTTGTTGGGGTCTTGCAGCAAAGCTGTATTGTGACCTGCGCTGTGTGCAGCCGCACCGCCACCACCTGCGGGATGGGCAGGGGTTGGCACCACTGGGCTCGCTGCGACGGCAGCGGTCGGGGTATTGCTGCTGGCTGGGGGGGTGTCCATTTTGTTGACCGCTGACACCACTGGCAACAGCAGTTTTCTGCTGAGCTCAAGCGGATCTGGCAATGACAAGGTAGAGCCAATGACCAACGATTTGGCATTGCCTTTGGGAAAGGCTTTGGGGTTGTTTTGCACCAACGCATCGCGAAGCACATCGGCACGCAATGGAGACGCGGGGTAAAACTTTTGCAAAATTTTGTCGACCGTGTCGCCTTTGACGCTGGTGTAGTTGGTCATCTCTGGCAAGCCGCTCAAGTCGCGCATCGGGGCCGCAGCGGCTTTGGGGGCGGTTGGAGCAGTCGGTTTGGGTTCAGATTTGGCGGGCGGTAAATTCACCGATTTGACCTCGCGGCTGCTCACCGCTTCGGATTTCGGTGCGCCTTTTTTCACCAGATCGGGTTTGTCTTTTTCAACCACTGCCACCGGTTCGCCATCGATCAAGGACTTGGGCAATTCCAAAGGGGGTTGTTTGCTGGATTCATTGGCGCTGGCCCATCCGTGGATAGCGACCAACATCAATGCCATGAACTGTGAACGTTTAGACAACAACATGAAAAACTCCTGAATCCATTCAAGGCATGTAAGGAACGGCCATCCATTGGGACGGGTTATTTATTTTGGCCGAAGTTTTCAACTTCACTTCGGCGGCGAATTCGCTGACAGACACCACCTCGCCCATGGCCAAGCTGTCAAAGGCGCGTGGCTCCAAGGCACGCGAAGGCAATTGGTCTTTGTCGGTCAACACCACACTGGCGCCGACTTTCAAACCACTGCCACTGCCACCGGCAATGCGCACACTGTCTTGGCGGATTTTCAACACCTCAAAATGCGGCACACGGCAAGACAACACGCGCTCCATGCCTTGCGACATGGTTTGCACAGCCGTTTGTATTTGCGCGATGACGGCAGCTTCTAACGGGCGGCTGGTGGCAGATACCAAAGGCGGTTGGCTGATCGAAATTTTTTGTTCAGATTGGTAGAGCGTGGCGCCCTGTACACGCGACACCAACTCCCAGCGCACGTCGTAACTGTTGAGCAGATAGCCCTTGTCGTTGCTGGGCACCACCGTCACGCGGAGTTGCCACGGCACATGCTGCTCGCCCTGTCCCACCAACAAGCGTTCGTAGGTGTCGCCCACATACTTGCGTTCATTCAAACGCCACACGGCTGATTGCTGGCCCGCCACAAAAGCCATTCTTCTGAATTGCAATTCCACTTGCTGGGCTTCGTATTGGTAAGCCACTGGCATAGAGGTACTGACAGTTTCCCAGGTCATCTGATGCCACACGGGCGATTTAGACGCTTTGCAACCATTTGCAGGAATGGGTTTGCTGCTGTCTATGGCCAAGCCCGCTGCCGCTTGTTGGTCCAAGTCGCGGCCATAGGCCATGACACGCACGCCGCGCACTTCCATGCCCGTCACAAAACTGCTGGCTTCTCTGAGCACCCCGTTGCCATCGATGAATGCACTCGCGCGGACCTCTGTGGGGCCCTCCATGGCGCGCTTGACCAAGGCTTGACGGATCGCATCCAAGCGCTCTTCTGGGCTCAATGGGTTGGCCAAAGCTGGCAAAGCCAGACCCCAGCAAGCCCAACCCAAACAACGCAACCAAGCATGCATGTCCATCATCCTGTTCATGTCGATGCCATCAACGGTTGTTGCGGGTCGCCACTTGCGTCAAATACAGCATGCGCAAATCTTGCACGGCATTGCGGTCCAAAGACAACGTGGTTTCGTAGGTGTCGTCGCCCACCGGTGTGATGCTGACCAAAGTCGCGCCATAAATCACGCCTTCAACGCGTGTGCGGAAAGTGTCGTTCAACACGGTCATGTCCGCCACGGTGGTGGTGGCATCCAATTGCTGGCCATACACCTGTTCAGTCAATGCACGGTAAGCATCGAGTTTGGATGCGCGAATCGCCAACAAGCGTTGCTGTGCTGGGTTCTTGTGGTTTTGGATGCTGATCACCGCATAACCGGTGGCCACCATGGTTTCTTTGCGCTCGAGCATCGGCGTGATCATCGATGCCGGTGCTGGCTCAGAAGCCGCCTGCATGGGCTTAGGAGCGGCAGCCGGTGAGGGTGTCGCGACAGTCACCACGGGTGCGGGTGCGGCGGCATAGGGGCGAATGGATTCGCAAGCTGTCAATGAAGCCATCGCAACCAGCGTTAAGGTCAAACGGTAGAACATGGTGATTTCCTCTCTGTGTGAAGCAATCGGTGACCGGCTCATCCAGGCACCACTGATTCATGGGGTACATGCACAGAATCGACCGCTTGGACATCTTCTTTAAAAAACAAATCCCTGTGTGGGTCGAATACTTTTGGCGACTTGCCAGCACCATGGCATCAGCGACAATCTGCAACGCATGAAGTCGCAATCATTTTTCATCGGTACCAGCCCTATTGCGCAAGCCTTGCGCCGCTTGGTTTCGACCATCGCCAACTCCAACGCCACCGTGTTAATCACCGGTGAAAGTGGCACTGGCAAAGAACTGTTAGCCCGTTCTTTGCATGAGCAATCTGACCGCGTGGGCGGTGCTTTTGTACCCATTAACTGTTCAGCCATTCCCAAAGAATTACTCGAAAGTGAACTCTTTGGTCACCGCAAAGGTTCGTTCACCGGCGCTGTTGCAGACCGCATTGGACGCTTCGAATTGGCGCATGGCGGCACCATCTTTTTAGACGAAATCGGTGACATGTCTCTCGACATGCAGGTCAAATTGTTGCGTGTGCTGCAAGAGCGTTTGATCGACCCTGTGGGTGCCACACGCCAAGTGCCGATCGATGTTCGTGTCATTGCCGCCACACACCGCGACCTAGAAGCAGAAATACAAGCAGGCCGCTTTCGCGAAGATTTGTACTATCGGCTTAATGTGTTGCCGGTGGTCACGCCACCTTTGCGCGAACGCAAAGAAGACATTCCGGAACTGCTGCGTTTTTACGCCAGCCATTACAAATTGGGCCACATGCAAGCGGTGCGTTTTTCAACCGATTTTTTGCAAGCCTTGGTGGACTACCCTTGGCCCGGCAATGTGCGCGAACTGTGCAACCTGATTGACCGGTTCAGCACGCTGTATGCAGGACAAGAGTTAGACCTGCGTGCGATTCCTGCCAATTTATTGCCCAAAGCATTGGTGCCTGTTCAAGCCGAGTTGCTCGAACGCAGCGGGCCAGCCAGCATGCAAGAAATGAGTTTGCCGCCCGAGGTGTTGGCCGAGATGCAAGCCGATCAGGCGTCGCATCCTTTGGTGGACCAACCCGAACCTCAGGACAACGAAATCGAAAGCATCATCATGCTGGCACAAGGCATGCCGCACTTGCCGCCTGAGGGTTTGTCGTTGAAAGACCGTTTGGCTGAGATAGAGCGCAACATCATCGAGCAAGCATTAGAGCGCTCGCAAGGCAATGTGTCGCGAACCGCCAAATTGCTCAACTTGCAGCGCACCACGTTGATTGAAAAAATCAACAAATACGAACTGCGCACGGCTTAACGCGCTTCACACCACACTGTCGGTGGGCCAAATAGCCCCAAGCCCGCTTTATGCCAAGGTCACTGCGGGTCTTGGTTGAGCACCGTGATGCTCATGCGACGGTTGCGGGGATCGAACTTGTCTTTCGGATTGAAAGGATCGGTGTCAGCCACACCCTCAATGCGGGTGAAGCGGTCTTCCTTGATGCCTTTTTTCTGCAGCAGTTGTCGGGTGACCTCGGCGCGCTCCGCTGACAACGACCAGTTGTTCTTGCCTTCAGGGTTTTGGAAAGGCACCGCATCGGTGTGGCCACGAATGGCGACCTTGTTGGGCATGTCTGCCAAAGAAGCCGCTACTTCGCCGATCAAAGCCGCTGCCTTGCCTTGCATACCCACGCCACCGCTGGGGAACA
>JALRAA010000249.1 GCA_023262645.1 Burkholderiaceae bacterium | reverse complement strand
AACTGTTTCCGAACGGCCATGCCACGCATCCGCACTGGCAGATGGCTGCTGACATGGTGCTGGCGCAATTGCGCGCTGGCGAGCGTCGTGGGTGCCGCTGCCGTGGTGGTGTGCGCCAAGGAAATGTTCAACAGCCCCCACCGCCAACCGTTGATTCGGGTGATGGCCAGCGCGCAAACCAGCGGTTCCGCGCGGGTGTCGCAGCATCCCGATTTGTGCACCTTTGAGGCCACGGTGTTGGCGGCACAGCAGGCCTACCAACAATCGGGATTGCAAGCCCGTGACATCGATTTGGTGGAGCTGCACGATTGTTTTTCCATCGCGGAAATCATCGACAGCGAAGACTTGGGACTGGTTCCGCGCGGCGAGGGTGGGCGCTGGGCAGCGCAAGGTCGCACGGGGATGCAAGGCGATATCGTCATCAATCCCAGCGGTGGTTTATTGGCCAAAGGGCATCCTGTGGGCGCCACAGGGGTGGGGCAAATTGTGGAAGTGGTGTTGCAGTTGCGGGGGGAACATGCGAATCAGGTGGCGGGTGCAACCACTGGCATGACACACAATTTGGGCGGTACCGGGGTGGCTTGCACGGTGCATATTTTGGGACGCGAAGCATGACGTTGCTCAGCCCTTTGTCAGCATTAACGGTTTACCAATGCCAAGGTTGCCAAACCTTGACCCAGCGTTCGCCGATGGTGTGCGCCTGTTGTTTGGGGCGACAGTTTTCAGCGGTATCGGTCGCTGCCACAGGCACACTGGCCAGTTGGACAACGATTCGCAAACCTCCCTTGCGGTTCAAAAGCGAAGGCCATTACCAAGTTGGCGTGGTCGATTTGGACAACGGCATGCGTATTTCAGGGCGATTGCTGAACGAAGCGAACGACCAAGCCGGTGACCGCGTGCAAGCGGTTTCTGTGGTTGGCATGCCGACCGATATTCCTGTTTTCAAGGTGACTACACATGGCTGATATTTCCTGCGACAAACACGGTGGTGTTCGATTGATCACCATCCACCGGGCTGACAAAATGAATTCGTTGGACTTTGCCGCCAACGATGAATTGATTGAAATATGGCGTGCGTTTGACCAAGACGACGACGCCCGGGTGGCGGTGATCACGGGAGCGGGTGACAAAGCGTTTTGTGCCGGTGCAGATTTGAAAACCTACACCTTGAAATTTGCGCAGGCCGACGCACCAGAGTTTCGCGCCAAGTACACCAACGGGCCGGGTTTTGGTGGCATCACCCGAAATTTGGACATTGACAAACCGATTCTGGCGGCGGTCAATGGATTTGCCATTTCGGGTGGCTTTGAGTTGGCACTGGCCTGTGACATGCGCTTTTGTTCACCCAATGCCGAGTTTGCTTTGCAAGATGCCAAATGGGGATTTCATGCCTGCGACGGCGGTTTGATTCGCTTGCCGCAAATCGTGGGCATGGGGCACGCCATGGAAATCATCTTGTCGGGCGAACGCGTGGACGCTGAACATGCGTACCGGATGGGATTGGTCAACCGCATTTATCCGCAGGCAGAGCTTTTGTCTAAAACCATGGACTATGCGCAGATGTTGGCCACCCGTGCGCCCTTGTCGCACCGCTTCGCCAAAGAAGTGGTGCGCCGCTCAGTCGGCATGCACATGGGAGAAGCCTTGCAATGGGAGTCGCGTTCATTTCGCGATGTGGCGTTTACCGATGACCTCAAAGAAGGGCTGGCCTCGTTCAAAGAACGCAGACCTGCCGATTTCAAGGGCCGTTGAACGACTCAGCTGTTGCCCCAAACTTCTTGGGCGGTTTCCACCACCAACCGCAGTTTGTTGCGTTGGTCGTCCACCGCGATGTTGTTGCCGTGCACCGTGCTGGAAAAACCGCATTGAGGCGACAAGGCCAATTGTGAAAGCGGCGCATATTTGGCCGCTTCATCAATGCGACGCTTCAGGTTATCTTTGGTTTCCAAGGCGCCAAATTTGGTGGTCACCAAACCGAGCACCACCCATTTGTCTTTGGCCAAGTAACGCAAGGGGCGGAAGTCGCCGCTGCGGTCGTCGTCGTATTCCAAAAAATACACATCGATATTCATCTCAGACAGCAATGCTTCTGCCACGGGCTCATAGTTGCCTGCCGCTGCATGCGTGCTTTTGAAATTGCCACGACACAAATGCATGGCCAGTGTCATGCCAGCTGGTTTTTGTGCCACGACTTTGTTGATGAATGCCGCATAGCGGTGTGGCAATTCGTTGGGGTCGTCACCGCGCGCACGCGCGGCTTCGCGCATCTTGTCATCGCACAAATACGCCAGGTTGGTGTCATCCATTTGCACATAGGTGCAGCCAGCAGCTGCCAATGAACGCAATTCATCACCGTAGGCTTGCGCCACATCGTCATAAAAAGCGGGGTCGAGTTCGGGATAAGCATCCTTGCTGATGCCTGCGCGGCCGCCACGGAAATGCAACATGGTCGGCGAGGGGATGGTGACCTTGGGCGTGCTGCCTTTGGCAATTTGTGATTTCAGGTAGTTGAAGTCGGCCAGTTGAATGTCTTTGACATGGCGCACTTTGTCGATGACGCGAATCACCGGTGGTGCCAATTCTTGGGTGCCGTCAGGACGTTCGATGGTGACCGGTATGTCGGTTTTGACGCCGCCGATTTGCTCCAGAAAATCGATGTGGAAATACGTGCGGCGAAACTCGCCGTCTGTGATGGATTTCAAGCCGATGTCTTCTTGAAATTTCACAATTTCCGCAATGGCTTTGTCCTCGACCGCGCGCAGTTGTTCTGCATTGATCACGCCTTTGGCTTTTTGGTCGCGGGCTTCAAGCAGGTAGGCAGGCCGTAAAAAACTGCCGACATGGTCATAGCGAGCGGGAATGTGAGGCGTGGTCATGGTGTCTCCTGGGCGGTTGAAGGGGGTCAGAACGCGGCGAAGTATACATAAACAACCAAAATCGCCTTTAATTTTGCTTTTTTAGCGTATTTTTTGAGGTTGCTGTATACAATTTCGGCAGAACACCGCCTTTATGACGAAGCGCCGTATGT
>JALRAA010000248.1 GCA_023262645.1 Burkholderiaceae bacterium | reverse complement strand
CTTATGCGGGTGAGCCTTTGGTCTTTGGTCCCGAATACCTGATTCCCAAACCCTTTGACCCTCGCTTGATGATCAAAATTGCGCCTGCTGTGGCGCAAGCTGCCGCTGAAAGTGGTGTGGCCTCTCGCCCCATTGCTGACATGGAAGCTTACCGCGAACGCCTGCAAAGCTTTGTGTATGCATCGGGCACCACCATGAAGCCCATTTACACCGCAGCCAAGCGTGGTTCGAAAAAACGAGTGGCCTACAGCGAAGGTGAAGAAGAACGCATCTTGCGCGCCGCTCAAATTGTCTCGGACGAAGGTCTGGCGCGGCCCACCCTGATTGGTCGACCTGCCGTCATTGCAGAGCGCATTGAGAAGTTTGGTTTGCGTTTGCGTGAGGGCATTGATTACGACGTGGTCAATGTTGAGCAAGACAGCCGTTACCGCGACTTCTGGCAAACCTATCACCGCATGACCGAGCGCAAAGGCGTGACGCAACAACTCGCCAAGATCGACATGCGCCGTCGTTTGACCTTGATCGGCTGCATGATGGTTCACAAGGGTGAGGCCGATGGTTTGATTTGCGGCACCTGGTCCACCCCAGACTCGCATTTGCAATATGTGGACCAAGTGATTGGCTTGCGTCCGGGCGTCAGCACCTACGCCTGTATGAATGCACTGCTGCTGCCAGAGCGCCAGGTGTTTTTGGTCGACACGCACATCAACTATGACCCCAGCGCCGAGCAATTGGCCGAGATCACGGTGATGGCCGCAGAAGAAATGAAACGCTTTGGCGTCGAGCCCAAAGCCGCGCTGTTGTCGCATTCGAATTTCGGCAGCAGCAACCATCCCACGGCGCTGAAAATGCGCCGCACGCTGTCTTTGGTACAGCAACGCGCCCCGTGGTTGGAAATTGACGGTGAAATGCATGGCGATGTGGCGATCGACAGCGTGGCCCGGCAAGCGCTGATGCCCAACAGCACGCTGCTGTCTGACGCCAATTTGCTGGTGTTACCCAACCTGGATGCCGCCAATATCACCTACAACTTGCTCAAAACCGCGGCTGGCGGCAACATCGCCATTGGCCCGGTGTTGCTGGGCGCCGCCAAACAAGTGCAAATACTGACCGCCAGCACCACGGTGAGAAGAATTGTGAACATGACAGCCATCGCCGTGGCCGACATCAATGCGGTGAGATAAAGCTTATTTGACAAGTGTGTATACACTTACATAATTGGCTTTTCCCTGTCATCAACGCTGCTACCCCTGACAATCCTTGCAAATTTGGCGGCTTTGCAAGATAATCTCACATCGAGTTTTTCGGGTTAACCCGAGTTTGTAAGCCGGTTGCAGTCTGTCGGAACCGTTTTGTTGACAACTTATCCACAGTTGCATCGTTTTGCAAACTCGACATTTGCAGGAATACCAAGGCGATGGACATGCCTCTTCGTACAGTCAAAACAAATATCGTTCAATCCATCCGCGCTTTTCGCGTGGCCGATTTGCAAGCGGCGGCCGCCCAGTTGGGTTACCACTTTTTGTATGCCAATTTGGCCAACGCACAAAGCAAGCAAGACATATTGGACATGACGGCTCAGCAGTTCACGTTCACACCGCAAGCGGGCAAAAATTTCGATACCTTGTTCGACAGCATGAGCGATGCCTTGTACAAGTCCGGTCAGCAACCCGGTTTCATTTTGGTGCTGGAGCATATTCCAGCCCATGCCAAGTTTGACAAAGAAGCCCGCGAACAATTGCTCGACGTATTCCGCGAAGCCGCCGAGTTCTGGGCCGAGCGCAAAGTCTCTTTCCGTTGTTTCTATTCTTTCTCTGTGGCTCGCGCGGCTGCCGCTGAACGCAGCGACAACCTTGAGTCCTCTGCCATCGACTTGAGCGATGGTGAAAAAATGCCCACCGACAAATTGGTCGATGTGTCGCCTTTGGCTTTGCGCATGAGCAGCCCGTTCAATGCCGGTTACTGGTTGACCGCCGCCTGATTTTTTTAAGCTCTTGTGTCTTCAAAGCCCCGCATTATCGGGGTTTTATTTTTTGTGGGCTCTTCTGCATTTTTGAGTCACACTTTAGCCGACCATCCGGTGTGCTTTTTTTCTGCGCTTTGGCTCGAAAAAAACACCCCCTCTGTCGGCCTCTGTGATGTTATTGGTGTGAGACATGGCGGGCGGTCCGACGCGAGCGACGCCGCTCAGTGGCGGTGAGCGGCGACCGAACCGGCATGACGTGAACATGTCACATGAGGGCGGCAAAACGCGCCGTATCAGCCCATGATCACGCCGCCACCCAAGCAGACTTCCCCGTCATACAACACGGCAGACTGCCCCGGTGTGACCGCCCATTGCGGCTCGGAAAAAGTCAGTGCATACGCTTCATCAGCCAAGGGCTCAAACACGCAAGCCGCATCGGCTTGTCGGTAACGAGTTTTGGCAAAACAATCAGCCAGCGCAGGTGCGGTTGAAGAGGTCCAACTCGCATCCGCAAACTGCAAACGTGTTGACAACAACCAAGGGTGGTCATGGCCTTGCACCACCCACAAGGTGTTGGTTTCCATGTCTTTGCGCGCCACAAACCAAGGCGCATGGTCGCCCCCACCGCGTTGCGCGCCTTTTTCTTTGATGCCACCTATGCCCAAGCCTTGGCGTTGACCCAAGGTGTAAAAACTCAAGCCTTGGTGTTCGCCAATTTGGCGGCCTTGGTCGGTTTTGATCGGGCCCGGTGCTTTGGCGATATATCGGTTTAAAAATTCGCGAAACGGACGCTCGCCGATGAAACAAATGCCCGTGGAATCTTTTTTGCGTGCGTTGGGCAATTTGGCTTCTTCAGCCAAGCGACGCACTTCGCTTTTTTCCAATGCGCCCACAGGAAACATCGACTGCGACAACTGCGCTTGGGTCAGTCGGTGCAAAAAATAACTTTGGTCTTTGCTGTTGTCGACGCCTTTGCGCAATTCGTATTGGCTGGTCAGCGGATTCAAACTTACACGCGCGTAATGGCCGGTCGCCATTTTGTCTGCGCCCAAGCGCATAGCATGGTCTAGAAAGGCTTTGAACT
>JALRAA010000247.1 GCA_023262645.1 Burkholderiaceae bacterium | reverse complement strand
GGTTCGTTTTCTTTTACACGGATAGTGGTCATTGACAACAATTTTCAAAAATGTGCACGCCCGGCATATGAAGAAGATCGGACTTCAACGCCTGCGAAGCGGTGGTACCCGACACAGGGTTTGGCTGTCGGGGGAGGCCGGAAAATCCAACATTATAGCGGTTTGAGCCGGGCTGCCAAGGCCTGTGCACATGCATGGGCGCTGGCCCAAGCCCACTGGAAGTTGTAGCCGCCCAGCCAACCGGTGATGTCGACCACTTCGCCAATGAAATACAGCCCGGGTTGCTTGGATTCCATCGTTTGTTGGGAGAGATCCCGGGTATCCACCCCGCCAGCGGTTACCTCGGCTTTGGCATAGCCCTCGGTTCCTGAAGGGGTCAGCGACCAGTTTTGCAGGGAATCGGCGAGTTGTGACAACGCTTTATCCGGGGTGTCGGGCAGGCTGCGTTGCCACTGGGGTTGCCGGGCGGTCCAGAAGTCCGCCATGCGTGCGGGCAACCAAGCGGACAAGGTGTTCGCCAAATTCTTCTTGGACGACTGTTTGGCGCTGACCAAGGTCTGAGCCACGTCCAAGTCGGGCAAAAGGTTCAAACGAATCTCGCTTTTTGCCTGCCAATAGCTGGAAATTTGCAGAACAGCGGGCCCCGACAGCCCGCGGTGGGTGAACAACAGGTCTTCATCAAAACGTGTGGCTTTTTTCGCATGGCCAGTGGATATGGACACTGGCAGCGACAAGCCAGCCATGGGCACAAACGGTTGCCATTCGTCCGCGGAAAAGGTCAAAGGAACCAGCGCAGGGCGGGTGTCAACCACCCGGATTCCAAATTGTTTGGCGAGCCGATAGCCCAAGTCTGTGGCACCGATCTTGGGAATGGACAAGCCACCGGTGGCCACCACGACAGCTTGCGCGCTGACTGCGCCTTGGCTGGTCTGTGCTTCGTAGCCGCCGTGGGTGCTGTCACTGAATTGCAATTGCTTGAGTTCACACGGTTGCCAGCGAGTGACAGAGCCTCCCATGGCGCCTGCATCGCACTCTCGCAAGAGCATGTCAATCAGGTCTTGCGCACTGCGGTCACAAAACAATTGACCTTTGTGTTTTTCGTGAAAACCGATGCTGTGTTTTTTGACCAGAGCCATGAAATCTTGGGCGGTGTATCGGCTCAATGCGCTGCGTGCAAATGCCGGGTTCTCGCCTAAAAAATGCGTGTGCGGTGAGCGCGGGTCGATATCTTTGTTGGTGAAGTTGCTGCGCCCGCCGCCAGAGATACGGATTTTTTCTGCGACTTTGGGGAAATGGTCCAGCAACACCACATGCAATCCCCGTTGTGCTGCGACGCCGGCGCAGAACAAACCTGCCGCTCCTGCGCCAACGATCAGCACATCGCAGCGTGTCATGGGGACTGCAAAAAAGTTTCGATGTGCTGCGCCAATGGGTGTGGTTGGTCGTGGTGCATCATGTGGCCAGCGTCTTCGATGGTGACACTGCGTAAATCGCGAATGGATTTGAGCCGTTCGTGAAACTCGGGGAGGGTGTATTTGCCTTGCCACCATTTGTCCAAATCGTTTTGGCTGGCTTCCACATTCAGCACGGGTGCACTGATGTGTTCATACAGCGCCAGCATTTCTTCAACACGGAACAAATAAGGGTTGATGACTTTGTGCGCCGCGTGACCCAGAATTTCCCATTCACCCTGCGCATTGGCGCGGGCCCAGTGTTGCGCCAACCATTGCGCTTTGTCCTGGCTCAGGCGTGGGTTGGTTTTGATCAAACGTTGCGCGACGGCCTCGCTGTCTGGATAGGTGCGCAAATTCATTTCGCCTTGCCGAGCAGCCTTGACCTCGTTCAACCATTTGGCATAACGACCAGGCGCCTGCGCGGGCCGTGTGGCCGCCAAACCAAACCCTTCTAAATTGATCAAGCGGCGAATGCGTTCAGGGCGTATGCCTGCATACATGCAGACCACGGTGCCACCCATGCTGTGTCCGAGCAAATCGATGGGGCCTTCGGGTTGGTAGTGGTCTATCAAAGCATCCAAATCGGCCAAATAATCGGGGTACCAAAACGTGTCCACCTCGCCCGCATCGGTCAAACCGTAGCCACGCCAGTCAGGCGCAATGATGTGGCGGCCCGCTTGCATGGCGTCCACCACAAATTGGAAAGATGCACTGACATCCATCCAGCCGTGCACCATGAACAAAGGCAACTGACCGGGCCGAGGGGTGCCCCATTCGCGGACATGGTAGTTGAGCTGGCGCAAGCGAATGAATTGGGTGCGAGAGGTGTATTTAACTTGGTACATTCGCCCAATCATAAGGACGAATCCGATGAATGCCGGTCGCACATCAGACAACCATGCGCAGATGCACAGCCAGTTTCGATGGTCTGTGCCGGAACATTTCAATATCGCCCAAGTGTGCTCGCGGCGTTGGGCATCATCAGCTTCCCATGCATCATCTGCGGCGGTGGTCATACACCACACAGACCCACAACTGATAGAAGCGCGCAGTTATGCCGATTTGCAGAACGCGGCTAATGCATTGAGTCATCTGTTGGCCAAACAAGGGGTGACAGTGGGCGACCGTGTGGCCGTGGTGCTGGCGCAGCGATTTGAAACCGCAGTTGCCTATATGGCTGTGTTGCAAATGGGCGCTGTGGCCGTTCCTTTGTCGCAGTTGTTTGGCCCAGATGCTTTGCTCTACCGTTTGCAAGACGCAGGCGTGGTGGTGGCCATCGTGGACGCTGTGTCGGCGAATGCTGTGCGCGGTTTGAAAGCACACTGCCCCGCGTTGCGGTTGTGTATTTCAGTCGACAAAGGCGAGGGCGATGTGCTGTTTGATGCGCAGACCCATGCTCAACCAGGGCCAACATGGCCGTTGGTCTTGACCAAGGCTGTGGATCCTGCGGTGTTGATCTATACCAGTGGCACCACCGGCCCTCCCAAAGGTGCATTGATTCCACACCAAGCATTGATTGGAAATTTGAGCGGCTTTGTCTGCAGCCAAAATTGGTTCGGGTTCTCTCCGTCTGTGAGCAACCACCTAGGCCACGGCGATTTGCCGACCGGC
>JALRAA010000246.1 GCA_023262645.1 Burkholderiaceae bacterium | reverse complement strand
ATGGCTTGTCCACCCGCCATGCCGGCATGTCCAGCGCCCCGGGCCAGCAATCCGCACAAGCCCGCTTGCACCTGAGAAGGAATCTCGCTGTTTGGCGGCGTTAGCAATTCGAACGCCAATGTTTGCAATGCATCGCCTGCCAACAAGGCACCCGCCTCGCCGTATTTCACATGCACCGTGGGTTTGCCGCGTCTAAGCACATCGTTGTCCATGCATGGCATGTCGTCATGCACCAGCGAATAGGCGTGAATCAGCTCAATGGCACAGGCAGCGCGTAAACCAGCCTCCTGCATCCAAACAGCAGGCCGCTGGGTACATGCCTGCATACTGGCCAACACCAACAAAGGCCGCAAGCGCTTGCCCCCATCCAACACCGCGTAGCGCATGGCCTGTCCTAGATCGGCGGGTGCGTCGAGCGGAACCCATTGCTCCAAAGCTTGTTCGACCAACTGCAGTTGTTCGGCTGTCCACGCATGCAGATCAAAGCCACTCATTCAGCGCTGCCCGACCAATTTTTCAACGTGCCCGCTTCGAGCACCTGGATTTGGCCTTCGACCGCTTGCAACAGCTCGCGGCAATGCGACAACAAAAACGCCCCGCGTTGGTAGGACAGCAACATGTCGGCCAACGGCATTTGGCCCGATTCCATGCGTGCCACCAACTGTTCGAGTTCTTGCACCGCATCTTCGTAACTCGCGGGCAAGGGAGGGGTGTATTTTCCGGTGGTAGACGGTTTGGCGGCCTTGGTCATGGTGTCTTTGTGGGCTGATTTGCGTCGATTGTAGGTGGCTACAGCGGCGCGGCTACAATCCGCTTCCGTCTGGCCCAGGGCCAGTTTTTTGTTTTTCTCCCTGTGGGGAGTCTTTAGGTCAGGGCGTTTCATGTCTGATTTAAGTCTTCAACTGCAGCAGGCCGTTGGCCAACTCCCAGTTACAAGCTATTTTGATGAGGCGCTTTACCAGCGCGAATTGCAAACACTGTTCAAGCAAGGGCCTCGCTACGTGGGCCATGCACTGTCAGTGCCTGAGGTCGGCGACTATTTCGCTCTGCCCCAGGAAAACGAAGGGCGTGCACTGGTTCGCACCGCACAGGGCATACAACTCATCTCCAATGTTTGTCGTCATCGCCAAGCGGTCATGCTCAAGGGTCGCGGCAATTTGAACGACCCCGCCAAAGGCATGGGCGGCAATCTCGTTTGCCCTTTGCACCGCTGGACTTATTCGCCACAAGGCATCTTGCTGGGCGCGCCGCATTTTCAACAAGACCCTTGCCTCAATCTTGACAACTACACACTCCAAGAATGGAACGGCATGTTGTTCGAGGCCAATGGCCGGGATGTGGCAGCCGACATGGCGCAATTGGGCCCGCGCCAGCAACTCGACTTCAGCGGATACGCCCTGGACCATGTCGAAATGCACGAATGCAACTACAACTGGAAAACATTCATTGAGGTTTATTTAGAGGACTACCATGTTGGCCCTTTTCATCCGGGGCTGGGCAACTTTGTCACTTGCGACGATTTGCAATGGGAACTGAAAGACGAATATTCGGTGCAAACTGTGGGTGTGGCCAATCGGTTGGGCAAGGCGGGCAGCCCCGTCTACGAACGCTGGCACCAAGCGGTGTTGAATTACACGCGGGGAGAACCACCGGCGCAAGGCGCCATTTGGCTCACCTACTACCCGCACATCATGGTGGAGTGGTATCCGCATGTGCTGACCGTGTCTACGCTGCACCCCATGGGGCCGACCAAAACCATGAACATCGTCGAGTTCTTCTACCCCGAAGAAATCGTTGCGTTTGAACGCAATTTTGTCGAAGCCCAACGCGCCGCTTATATGGAAACTTGCATCGAAGACGATGAAATCGCCGAGCGCATGGACCAAGGACGACAGGCACTGATGCAGCGTGGCGACAACCAAGTCGGCCCTTACCAAAGCCCGATGGAAGACGGTATGCAACATTTCCACGAGTGGTACCTCAAGCGCATGTCGGTCACCGCTTAATGCAAGCAATGTGGATGCTGCTGGCCTCAGCGTTTTTGGCCAGCATGGGGGTCTGCGTGAAATTCGCCTCCGCCTATTTCCACGCCAGCGAGTTGGTATTTTTTCGCGGCTTGATCAGCCTGTTGATGATGGCCGCCTATGCCGCATGGGCGGGGCAAAGTTTGCGCACGCCAGTACCTGCGATGCACTTTTGGCGCAATATCGTCGGTGTCACATCGTTGGGGTTTTGGTTTTATGCCATCGGCAAATTGCCGCTTGCCACCGCCATGACGCTCAACTACATGAGCAGCGTGTGGATCGCTGCATTTCTGGTCGGTGGCACGCTCATGGGTACGCTGGCAGGCACGAACCAAGACACGCGCAAACAAGGTCCGTTGGTGTTGGCGGTGCTCAGCGGTTTTGCCGGTGTGGTGATGATGTTGCGACCCACCATCGAACAAGACCAGGTGTTCGCCGGTTTGGTGGGCCTGATGTCTGGCTTCATTTCTGCATTTGCTTACATGCACGTGATGGCTTTGGGCCGTGTGGGTGAACCGGTCGGCCGCATCGTGTTTTATTTTGCGCTGGGCACCACGGTAGCCGGTGCGTTTGGCATGGCGGTCACGGGTTTGTCGGTGTGGGACTGGTCGCATGCGGTATGGTTGTTGCCCATCGGCGTGTTGGCTTCGCTGGGTCAAATGTGTCTCACCCGCGCTTATTCACAAGGCGCTACTTTGGTGGTGGCCAATCTCCAATACTCAGGCATTGTGTTTGCCTCGTTGTATGGTTTGTTTTTGTTTGATGAACAATTGCCATGGATCGGCTGGATGGGCATGTGGCTGATCATTGCCAGTGGCATTGCTTCTACCGTCTTGCGCACCCGCGCTGTGCCTGATTCACCCGCCGAGGAACATTGATGACCTACACCACCCTGATTTCTGCCGAAGCATTGAAAAATTTTCGCGGTGAATTGCGCATCTTCGATTGCAGTGCCGACTTGAGTCAACCGCATGCTGGCCGCGAACAGTTTGAAGCCCAGCATATCGCTGGCGCTGGCTTCGCCGACATCAACACCGATTTGTCCAGCCATGATCCT
>JALRAA010000245.1 GCA_023262645.1 Burkholderiaceae bacterium | reverse complement strand
GGTTGGGACAAAGAATCCATGCCAGAAGTTTGGTCAGTGTTACTGGGCAATTGCGAACGCCCGTCGGGTATGTTGGCCACCCTGTGTCCACAGGTCATGCGCTTGACTTTGGCGACGGACCAAGAACAACGCCAGTGGTTGATGCAATCTCTGCAACCGCACCGTATCGAATCTGTCGATGGCGAAGCCGACGGACTGCTGACCGGTTATTACGAACCCGTGTTGGAGGCCAGAAAAATCCCTGGCAACGGGTTTTCTGTGCCCTTGTACCGTCCACCTGCAGGCTTGAAGCCCGGGCAAGCGTGGTATTCCCGACAAGACATTGAAAGTCTGCAAGTGGCACAAGCGGCATTGCATGGCCGCGAAATCGCTTGGTTGGCAGACCCCGTAGACGCGATGGTGTTGCACATCCAAGGGTCTGGTCGCTTGCGAATCACCGAAGCCGACGGACGGGTGCGCATGCTGCGTGTGGCATTTGCAGCATCGAACGAACAACCCTATCAAAGCATTGGACGCTGGTTGTTAGACAAAGGCGAAACCAAAGACGCTTCTTGGCCTGGCATCAAAGCATGGTTGCAACGCAACCCACAAAAAGCACAAGCGCTGCTTTGGGTGAACCCCCGGTATGTGTTTTTCAAAGAAGAGCCGATCATCGATGCGAGCATCGGGCCACGCGGCGCACAAGGCCTGCCATTGACGCCCGGACGTTCGGTAGCCATCGACCCGCTGAGTGTGTCCTATGGCACGCCTTTGTGGATGGTTACCCCGGGGCCGACGCAAAGTTTGCAGCGCTTGGTACTGGCGCAAGACACAGGCAGTGCCATCGTTGGCGCGGTGCGCGCCGACTTGTACATGGGCACAGGGGCGGCGGCGGGTGAATTGGCCGGCCGCATGAAACAACCGTTGCGTTTGTGGGCCTTGCTGCCCAAAACGCCTTGATGCTGAAAGGGATTCGCATGGGTTTCATCATTGTGTTGGCTGCTCCTGTGTTTTTTCTGGCTATGGCCATCGAATGGTGGTGGGGTTGGCGGTTATCGAAGCGCGGGCCACTGTCGGCGCAAACCTATCGTTTGGATGACGCCATCAACAGCATCAGCTTGGGCATCATCAGCCAATTGAGCGCGGTATTCACCCGCGTGTTTCGCATCACCATCTACACGCTGGTGTTTGAGCAGGTGGCGGTGTTTGACAATCCCGATTTTTGGCAGAGCGTGTGGGGCGCATGCTTGGCCTTGGTGCTCTACGATTTTTGTTATTACTGGTATCACCGCGCCAGCCACGAAGTGGCATTTTTTTGGGGTGGCCATGTGGTGCACCACCAAAGTCAGCACTACAACTTGTCCACCGCTTTGCGACAAACCACGTCAGGGGTGGCCATCGGTTGGGTGTTTTACTTGCCCATGGCGGTCTTGGGCGTGCCCCCGTTGGTGTTTGGCATCGTGGCGTTGATCGATTTGCTCTACCAGTTTTGGGTGCACACCGAGCACGTGGGCAAACTGGGCTGGTTTGACCGCTGGTTTTGTTCGCCTTCCAATCACCGGGTACACCACGCAGTGAACGATGTTTATGTGGACCGCAATTACGGTGGCATATGGGTGGTGTGGGACCGTTTGTTTGGCAGCTTCAAAGAAGAAGATGAACGCGAGCCGTGTGTTTACGGCACACGTGCGCCGCTCAATAGCTGGGACCCGTTGTGGGCCAATTGGCAGGTCTACAGCGGCTTGTTGCACGACAGTTGGCATGCATCTCGTTGGGGCGACAAATGGCGCGTCTGGTGGCGACAACCCGGTTGGCGCCCCGAGGACGTTGCACAGCGGTTTCCCCGTCCCGCGTTTTCCATGCACACGCATGTGCCGTTTGAACCAGTGTCATCCAAAACCGCACAGCAATGGGCAGTGGGATGGTTTGTGTTGCTTTTGCTGGCAGCCATGGACTTGCTCTGGCACATGGATGAAATGGTTTGGGGCAATGCGGCCGTGAGTGTGTTGGCCATCACCGCAGGTTTGTGGGGCGTCAATGCTTTGCTGCAAAACCGCATCACCCCTTTGCAAACCGCTTATGTGCAGTTCGCCGCCTTGTCTGCGGCTGCGGGGGCGTGCGGTTGGAGCGATGTGTATTTCTTGGCCAAGCCGATCGCGTTGTTGCTCTTGATGTTCGTGGCTTGGTTGGCCGACGACATGCCAGAAAAAGCACAAACATGGTTGGTGCGTGCTTTGGGTTTGAGTTGGGTCGGCGATGTGTTGCTGTTGTATCCCGGTTTGTTCATGCCAGGCTTGGTGGCGTTTTTGGGCGCACATGTTTGTTATGGGTGGTTGCTGACACGGGACGCGCCTGTGCGTCCGGCATTCAAGCCATGGCTGTGCTGCATGCTGGCAGGGCTTGCGGTGTATGCGGTCTTGTTTTTCAATGGCTTGCCAGCAGCGATGCGCGTGCCGGTCGCCGCGTATGTGCTGGTGTTGGCGACCATGGCATCGCAAGCCTGGAGCCGTTACTTGCACCGCCAAGACGCAGGTAGTTTTGGGGTCGCAGTCGGTGCGACGGTGTTCATGCTGTCTGACAGCTTGTTGGCCATCGACCGTTTTGTCACTCCGTTGCCCTATGCAGGTTGGTGGGTGTTATCCACTTACTATGTCGCGCAAGCCTTGATCGTTGTAGGCGTGTTGCGCTCTATGCGGTTGCCGCCGTTGGCGACAGACAAACCACGGCGTCCGCTCAGCCAATACCGAAACGCCTGAACCACTGCCTCCGGTTCTTCCCTCATCAGCATGTGACCTGCTTGGGGGATCACCACCTCGAGTTGTGAATGCATCAAATTTGCCTTGGCCCTGTGTTGTGCCGTGTCTGCCCAAACATCATGTTCGCCCTTTATGACCAGGCAAGGGTAGTAGATGCTTCAAAGCATCCTTGTATTTTGAAAATGCCATATTCAAAATGCAAGGATAAATATCGCGGACTGATCACCCCAATTTCTTCAGAAGCAGGGCGTTCACCTGCGCCGGATTGGCTTTGCCCTTGCTGGCTTTCATGATGGGGCCGACCAAACCGTTCAACGCCTTGGCATTACCGGCTTTGTACTCTTCCACGTTTTTTGGGT
>JALRAA010000244.1 GCA_023262645.1 Burkholderiaceae bacterium | reverse complement strand
GGTCGCGATGGCACCGTGTCTGTTGAGTTGGCAGCGGGTGGTTCGCAAATCATTGGTCAAATTCAAATTGCGCGATTCGTCAATCCAAGTGGTTTGGAATCCAAAGGACAAAACCTGCTGAAGGAAACACCTGCTTCTGGCGCACCTCAAATTTTGCAGCCCGGCGTCACAGGCGCTGGCAGCTTGATGCAAGGAACCTTGGAGGCGTCCAACGTGAACGTCGTGGAAGAAATGGTCAACATGATCGAAACCCAGCGCGCCTACGAAATCAACTCCAAATCGATTGAAGCGGTCGACGGCATGTTGAAGTACCTGAACCAAAACCTCTAACCCAACCCATCATTGACACCATGAAAAATATTCTTTCCTTATTGGCAGTGGTCGCTGGGTTGCAAGCCTGTGCCCATCCCGACCCGATGTTGCCCGCATTGACATCGTCGCCAGACTTCGCGCCGGTGTATCCTTTGGCCCAAGACCAAAGCAAGCCCGCCACAGGTGGTATTTACGGCAACCGGCAAAGCGATGCTTGGTTTGGCCGTGGCCGCAATTACCAAGTCGGTGACTTGATCACGGTGATCTTGAACGAAGAAACCCAAGCCGATCGCAAACAAGGCACAGACATCAGCAAGGATGCGTCCAATACAGCGCTTCCTGCGGGGGTCAGCAAATTCATTGCGGGTTCTAGCAGCCCGTTCAATGGTGTGAACTTGAATTCTTCAACCACCAAGAGTGCAGGCAAAGGCACGGCCAACCAACAGGCCAAGCTGACTGGCTCGATCACAGTCACTGTGATTGAGATATTGGCCAACGGCAACATGGTGGTGCGTGGTGAAAAAAAATTGGGCTTGTCTGAAGGCACTGAAGTGATTCAGGTGTCGGGAGTGATTCGCCCCAATGACGTGGGCCCGAACGGCACAGTCAATTCATTGCGCTTGGCCAATGCACAAATTTCCTACCGTGGCATGGGCGATTTGGCCAGTGCCAGCAAACCGGGCTGGGGCACCAGCGCATTGATGAAATTTTGGCCCTTTTAATCACCCACAGGCGCTAACGATATGAAAACACCCTCTTGGTTGACTTCCAGTTGCTTCGCCTTGGCGTGTGCACTTGCCACACCTGCTTGGGCTGACCGCGTCAAAGATTTGGCGACGGTTGCCGCTCAGCGTTCCAATCAATTGATTGGTTTTGGTTTGGTCGTGGGGTTGCAAGGCACCGGTGACGATGCGTCCGTGCCATTCACCACGCAAAGCATGAAAGCCATGTTGGCGCAAATGGGCGTGCGTATTGACGGCCCGATGTCAGATTTAGAACAGGTCACATCGGCCAGCCGAATCGACATCAAGAATGCTGCCGCTGTGATGGTGACAGCCGACTTGCCTGGCTTTGCAAAGCCCGGGCAACGCATCGACGTGAACATATCTGCCATTGGCAAAGCCAGCAATTTGCGCGGCGGCAATTTGATCTTGACCGCATTGCGCGGCGTCGACGGTGAAATTTATGCACTGGCGCAAGGCGCATTGACGGCTACCGGTATTGATGCAGGTGCAGCGGGTTCTAAGGTAGCGATTGGTGTTCCCACAGCCGCGCGTATTCCAGCGGGAGCGATTGTCGAGCGCATGGTTGATACACCTTTTGAAAAAGCCGAGCACCTGATTTTGAATTTGCGTGACAACGATTTTTCGACCAGCAGCGCCATGGTCGCCGCGATCAATTCAAAATTTGGTGGCGACGTGGCGCAAGCCATCGACGGCACATCGATATCGGTACGAGCCCCCCAAGACTTGAATCAACGAGTGTCTTTTATGGGTATGTTGGAAAACATCGAAGTCACACCGGCCGAAACGAATGCCCGCGTGGTCATCAATTCACGCACTGGCACCGTGGTGATCAACCGCGCGGTGCGGGTGACGGCCGCAGCGGTTTCGCATGGCACGATTTCAGTGGCCATTACCGCCACCAACGATGTGTCGCAACCGAATGCACTGAGCCAAGGCCAAACCACACCCGTGCAAAACGCCGACATCGCCGTGACCGAACCGAAAAACCCGATGTTCCTGTTCAAACCAGGCGTAGACCTGCGTGAAATTGTGGATGCGGTGAACCAAATTGGCGCCACACCATCCTCGTTGATCGCGATTTTGGAAGCGTTGAAAAGCTCGGGCAGTTTGCGCGCTGAGCTGATCATCATTTGATGCACTGACCATGGCTGACATCACCAACCCATCCACCGCTGCCAAGTCCTACTCGGACTTTGGGGCATTGGGGGAGTTGCGTGGCAAAGCCCAGCGCAACGACAAAACGGCGTTGCGTGAATCGGCAGAACAATTTGAAGCGCTGTTCATACAGATGATGCTCAAGTCCATGCGCGAAGCCAACAATGTGTTGAAGAGCGACATGTTCCAGTCCAACGCATTGGAAACATTCCAAGGCATGTACGACAAAGAGTTGTCCATGTCCATGGCCAAGCGCAACGCTTTGGGTTTTGCCGATGTGGTGGTCAAGCAATTGAGCCAACAACAAAGCACACCCAGCACCGCCGATCTGTTGGCCGCCAAACAGCATGGCCTGTCTTTGGTACCTGCAGGCATGCCACTGCACAAGCCAGTCCTGCCCATGTCGTTGACGCCGGTGGAACAAACCCCCATGCCGTTGCCGAAACAGACGTTGAAGCCACTGCCCATGAACAAAACCATGCCTTTGTCACCCGTGAGGAATGAACCATGAGTGACATGTTAGGCATCAGCAGTTCAGCGGTCGCTGCCTATCAGCGTGCGCTGGGCACGGTCAGTAACAACATTGCCAACGTGAGCACCGAAGGTTATTCACGCCAGCAATCTACCCTGACGCAAAGTGCGCCCAGGAAGCAAGCCAGTATGTTTTTGGGGACCGGCGTGTTGTTCACGGCGGTCAAACGCGCGTTCGACACATTTGCAGAATCGAATTTGCGCAACAGCAATACCGATTTGGCGACACAAACACCGTTGGTCAATTACACGCAACGGGTGATGGACATCATGGGCGACAAGCGCATTGGTTTGAACACAGCGCTGGACGATTTCTTCAACGCAGCCGGCACATTGTCAGCCGACCCTGCGTCGACCGTGTTG
>JALRAA010000243.1 GCA_023262645.1 Burkholderiaceae bacterium | reverse complement strand
TTGCCCATCTTGGGCGTGTGCTTGGGTCATCAAAGCATTGGCGCTGCGTTCGGCGGCAAAATTGTGCGCGCGCAAGCGTTGATGCATGGCAAAACCAGCGTCATTCAAACCAAACAAACGGGTGTGTTCAAGAACTTGCCCGAGAAATTCACAGTCAACCGATATCACTCGCTGGCCATTGAGCGTGCATCGTGTCCTGCAGATTTGGACATCACTGCATGGACCGATGACGGTGAAATCATGGGGGTGCGTCATCGCAGCTTACCGATTGAAGGCGTGCAATTTCACCCCGAGTCTGTGTTGACCGAGCACGGGCACAGCTTGTTGAAAAACTTTTTGCAAATCGCTTCCCCCAAAGAGACCGCGTAAACGCAGAACGCCGCTTCAGCGGATCTGAATGACAGAGTGGAGTGCCTATGACCATCACAGCCAGCGAAGCCCTACAGCGAACCATCGAGCACCGTGAAATTTTTCACGACGAAATGCTGCACCTCATGCGCATGATCATGGGCGGTGAGATCACGCCGCTCATGACCGCCGCCCTATTGACTGGCCTGCGGGTCAAAAAAGAAACCATCGGCGAAATCACAGCAGCGGCACAAGTCATGCGCGAGTTCTCCACCAAGGTCGAGGTGGCGGACCGCACGCATTTGGTCGATATCGTCGGCACGGGCGGTGATGGTTCGCATACTTTCAATATTTCCACTTGCGCCATGTTTGTAGCGGCGGCGGCTGGTGCGCGTGTCAGCAAGCATGGCGGGCGCAGTGTCAGCAGCAAAAGCGGCAGTGCCGATGTTTTGGAAAACTTGGGCGTCAACATCAACCTTCCACCCGCTGACATTGCCCAGTGCATCGCCCACACAGGCATAGGCTTCATGTTTGCGCCGAATCACCATCCGGCGATGAAAAACGTGGCGCCAGTGCGCAAAGAACTCGGTGTGCGAACCATCTTCAATATCTTGGGGCCCTTGACCAACCCAGCATCTGCGCCAAATATTTTGATGGGCGTGTTCCACCCGGATTTGGTCGGTATTCAAGTGCGGGCATTGCAACGGTTGGGTGCCGAGCATGCGGTGGTGGTGTATGGGCGTGACGGCATGGACGAGGTCAGTTTGGGCGCGGCCACCTTGGTCGGTGAATTGAAAAATGGGGAGATCACCGAATACGACATCCATCCGGAAGATTTCGGCTTGACCATGGCCAGTCACCGTGCGTTGCGGGTGGAGAATGCGCAAGATTCGCGGTCTATGCTTGAAGCCGTGCTAGACAACCAACCGGGCCCAGCGCTGGATATCGTGGCGCTGAATGCGGGCGTGGCGTTGTATGCCGCCAATGTGGCGCCCACCATGGCCGCCGGATTGGCGTTGGCCCAACAAGCTCTTGCCAGTGGTTCTGCCAAGGCGAAATTGGCCCAATTTGTCGATTACACCCAACGCCCCGTGGTGGCGTGAACAAAGGATATGCAGTGAGCGACATACTTCAAAAAATTATTCAGACCAAACACGAAGAAGTGGCCTTGAGAAAGCGCAAAGTCTCGCTGGAGGCGATGCGTGCAGATGCCCAAAGCCGGGTGATGACCCGCGACTTTGAGGCGGCGTTGCGCCGCAAAATCGCCAACGGTCAGGCGGCGGTGATTGCAGAAATCAAAAAAGCCAGCCCTTCAAAAGGTTTGTTGCGTGAAGAGTTCATTCCTGCGGATATCGCGCAAAGTTATGCATTTGGCGACGGCAAGATCAGCGCCGCCTGTTTGTCTGTGCTGACCGATGAGCAATATTTCCAAGGAGCAACTGATTTCCTCAAGCAAGCCCGTGCTTCTTGCGATTTGCCGGTGTTGCGCAAAGATTTCATGGTGGACATCTACCAAATTTACGAGTCGCGTGCCATGGGCGCAGATTGCGTGTTGCTGATCGCTGCGTGCTTGGATGATGCGCAAATGGCCGAGTTTGAAACGGTTGCGCACAGCCTCAATATGTCGGTGCTGGTGGAGGTACATGACCGCGCGGAAATGCAGCGCGCATTGCGATTGAAAACCCCATTGCTCGGTGTCAACAACCGCAACTTGCGGACCTTTGAAGTGTCCTTGGACACCACGTTGTCTCTCTTGGAAGAAATGACGCCAGACCGATTGTTGATCACGGAAAGCGGCATCGCGACACAGGCCGATGTGCAGCGTTTGCGTGCGGCAGGCGTACAGGCATTTTTGGTTGGAGAGGCGTTCATGCGAGCCGATGAGCCTGGCGAAGCGTTGGCGCAATTGTTTGCAGACTAAACCTGACGCATTGCGATGCGCCAGGCCCAGCGATTGGGCGGTGCATGCATCATGGCAGGCCTTGTTATCCGCGTTTTGGCAAAGCCAGCCGGGGCAACAACTGACGGCTTTTTTAGAAAACCGCATTCACCAAGGTGCTTGCGTATTTCCCCCTGAACCGATGCGAGCGCTCGAACTCACGGCCCTCAACCAAGTCCGGGTGGTGGTGTTGGGGCAAGACCCTTACCATGGCCGTGGTCAGGCCGAGGGCTTGTCTTTTTCTGTGCCGCAGGGCGAGGCGTTGCCACCTTCTCTGCGCAATATTTTCAAAGAATTGCAAGCGGACACCGGCGTACAGCCACCGATGAGTGGATCGCTCGTGCCTTGGGCCGAACGTGGCGTCTTGTTACTCAACACCTGTTTGACGGTTGAAGAAGGTTTGCCTGCATCGCATGCCAAGAAAGGTTGGGAGGTTCTGACCGACGCCATCATTCAAACGGTGGCGCAGCAAGAACAGCCCGTGGTGTTTTTGCTGTGGGGTGCCCATGCGCAGGCCAAGCGACATTTGATTGAGAACGCAAAAAACGGGCAATATGAGGCTTTGACAACCAGCCCAGGTGCAAGCCCAACAAAACGGTTGCCCCAGGCAAGCGTTGGCAAATTGATCTTGCAGGCCAACCATCCCTCTCCCTTGTCTGCCTTGCGCGGGCCGACCCCGTTCATGGGTTGCCGCCATTTTTCTCAGGCGCAAAATTGGCTGAGCGAGCAAGGCATAGATTTCCACTGGGAATGAGTCAAATAGTATTCGGCGACAGTGCTTTAACTCTTTAAGATGAAGTAATTTCTGACGGGTAAACCTGTGCTATAGTC
>JALRAA010000242.1 GCA_023262645.1 Burkholderiaceae bacterium | reverse complement strand
ATGCCAGCTTCATGCTTGGCTTGCGGTACGGTTGCATGCGGGGGCAGTGTGTGGTCGTCTGCTTGCATCGCCAATACCGATTGGTAGGTTTGGCAACGCGCGAACGCCGCGGCAAAACCGCGCAAGCTCGCCGCGCTGTGCATGCCGTGACCAAACGCGGCCTCGTAATGTTCACGCGCGATCGGCAACACACCACAACCCGCGATCACACCCAGCATGACCGCGCTGACCATCGTGCCATGTTCTTTGGCCATGGCGGAAAAATCCCAGACCTGCGACGCATGAGAAAACTGTTTCACCAGATCCAGCAAGGGCTGTATTTCTAATCGACCATCGCCCATGGTCATGCGTTCTTGGGTCGTCAGGCTGCGCGACGATGAACTGAACACATGGGTGCGTTCGCGCGACACCATGCCGAGAGAAATTTGGCGCGCGGTTTCCAGCAATTCTGTCGACACCAAAAGGTCTAATGCGCCGGGCACTGGGTTGAGGCTGAACACCGGTGGCTTGTGGGCTAACTGTGTGGTGGGCAGCACTTCAATGTAGTAGGTGGTGGCACCCGTGCGTTGCGCCACGCCGGGAATGGAGGTGCTTTGCGCTGGCATACCAGCACGCCTGGCGGCGTCCATCAACCATTCGCTCAGGACGCCACCGCCTTCGCCGCCCAAGGCGCACACCAACAAACGGATGGTCTGGCTCATGCGGTTTGCATGGCTCGCACCAACCTCGATTGCACCGACGCCCATGCGCGTTCGAACAGTCCCGGGTTTTGAATGATTTCCGCGCGGTAAAAACTCGGACACAGCGTTGCTGCGTGCGCGTTTTCACCGCACAAGCCGCAGCCCACACAACCGTCGATCACGGTGGCCACAGGGTCCACTTTCAGCGGGTCTGGGTTGTCGTTGAGCGTGAGGGTGGGGCAACCCGACAAGCGAATACACGCGTGGTCGCCATTGCACACATCTTCGTCCACACCGTATTTCACCCGCACCACCCGCTTGCCTTTTTTCAACAAAGACTGCACCCAGGGTTTGATGCGGCGTTGGCGTTCGAGTTGGCATTCGCCTTCTGCAATGATGACTTTGAGCCCGTTGAAGTCAGAGGTGAACGCCTCTTTCAGCACGGCCTTGACGTTGGCCACTTCGTACGTGTGCACGGTTTTGAGCCATTGCACACCCAGCCCTTGCAAGGTCGATTCAATGGTCATGTTGGTGTGCGACAAGCTGGTGTGTTTGTCGCTGGAGGTTTGCTTTTGTGCATCTGCCGGCGTGGAAATGATGTCTTGCGTGCCCGTGGCCGAGGTGTAGCCATTTTTGAAAATCAACAGCACCGCGTCGTCGCCATTGAACAGCGCGCTTTGCACACCGGTCAGCAAGCCGTTGTGCCAAAACCCGCCGTCGCCCATGATGGCCAGCGTACGCCGTTGCATCATCGGCGAAACACCCGCACGGCTGGCCAAACTCATGCCGTAACCCAAGATCGAGTGGCCGGTTGAAAACGGCTCGAACGTGCCCAAGGCATGGCAACCGATGTCGGCGGCGATATGCAACTCGCCGATGTCTTGTTGCACCAGTTTCAGCGCAGAAAACACCGGGCGTTCTGGGCAGCCGATGCAAAAGCTGGGTGGACGTGCGGGCAATGCTTGGCCCAAGACCTGTGCGACATCGGTGCGGCGTTGCTGCAAATCACGCAGCCATTGTTGTCCTGTACTCGCTTGTTGAGCCGACACGTACTGCGCGATGAACGGCGACAAGCCACGCGTGATGGCTTCGACGTTGTATTCGCCCGCGCCCGCCAACAGGTCTTTGCCGTGCAATGGCGTTGCGATACCCCGTCGGCGCAATTGCGTGGCGATGTCTTGCTCTAGGTATTCGGGCTGGCCTTCCTCTACCACCATCACCGCGCGTTTGTCTTGGCAAAAGTCAGCGATTTGCGTGGGCACCAGCGGGTAGGTGACATTGAGCACCAGTATCGACAACGCGCTGTCGCCGTTCTCATCGGCCAAACCCAGCACTTGCAAACTGCGCACCAAGCTGTTGTACAGGCCGCCTTGCACGATCAAGCCCAGGTCGGCGTGTTTGTCGCCTGGCATGGATTCGTTCAAACCGTGTTTCACGATGTAGTCACGCGCCGCCGGAATGCGTTCTTCGAGCTTGCGTTTTTCTTGTTGGAAGGTGACCGGCGGGTGCGCGAGTCGCATGTAATCAAACCGAGCAGGTTCGGCCATCAGGTGACGGGTCGACACAGCAGGTGCGCGGTTGGCTTTGGTGACAAAACTGCCACGCACATGGCAAGCGCGAATACGCAACTCCAATATCGCAGGCATGTTCGAGGCTTCGGACAACGCAAACCCGTGCTCGACCATGTCAACCATCTTCGCCAAATCGGGGCGCGGGTCGAGCAAACACAAGCAGCTTTTCAGCGCATACGCATGGGTGCGTTCTTGGATCACCGAGGCGCCTTCGCCATAGTCTTCGCCCACCACGATCAATGCGCCACCGATGACTCCCGGAGAAGCCAGGTTCGACAAGGCATCGGACGCGACATTCGTACCCACAATCGATTTCCAAGTGACCGCGCCGCGCAGCGGGTAGTGGATGCTCGCGCCGAGCATGGCCGCCGCAGAAGCTTCGTTGGAACAGGCCTCCACATGCACGCCAAGCTCTTGCATCAATGGTTTGGCTTGCACCATCACATCGAGCAAATGCGACACCGGTGCGCCTTGGTAGCCGCCGACATATGCCACCCCGGATTGCAGCAGCGCTTTGGTGACCGCCAAAATACCTTCGCCATGGAAACGTTCGCCATCGCCCAGCCGCAACGATTTGATTTCTTCAACAAATGAAACTTCCAATCCGGTACTCCCTGTGGTGGCGCGATGCTGTTGGCAGCGAAGCTGGCAAGGTCGATCATAGAAGACAGGACTGCATGGTAGATTTGCCGCATGCATGATTCCCCG
The DNA here is from genome assembly GCA_023262645.1 of Burkholderiaceae bacterium. Classification (GTDB taxonomy): domain Bacteria; phylum Pseudomonadota; class Gammaproteobacteria; order Burkholderiales; family Burkholderiaceae_C; genus Limnohabitans. Next base: position 168 of record JALRAA010000242.1, on the reverse strand, counting down.
ACCACGACACCGCGATTGACATCCTTGGCTCACGGCGGCGGATGTGGCTGCAAGATCGCGCCCGGCGTGTTGCGCGACATCCTCTCCAACATGAAAGGCTTTGCGTTGCCACCCGCATTGCTGGTGGGCATCGACACCTCGGACGACGCGGCGGTGTATTTGCTCAAC
>JALRAA010000241.1 GCA_023262645.1 Burkholderiaceae bacterium | reverse complement strand
CACGTTTCCAGTGAATGAAATTATGCCTGATTCTGTTCCAGATCAAACGCTTTGTGCAGTGATCTCACCGCCAATTCGAGGTATTTTTCATCAATAACCACCGAAGTTTTGATTTCGCTGGTGGAAATCATTTGGATATTGATGCCTTCGGCGCTCAAGCAAGCGAACATTTTGCTGGCCACGCCCACATGGCTTCGCATGCCAATACCCACGATAGAGACTTTGCAAATTTGGTTGTCGCCCAGCACTTCGGGGTTGCCCAGATCGGCCAGCACTTTTTCTTTCAGCAGCGTCATGGCGCGGGCGTGGTCGTTGCGGTTGACGGTGAAGCTGAAATCGGTGAGGCCACCCTTGCTGATGTTTTGGATGATCATGTCCACTTCAATATTGGCATCGGCCACGGTACCCAAAATTTTGTGGGCAATGCCTGGTTTGTCTGGCACGCCAATGATGGAGATTTTGGCTTCGTCACGGGTGAAAGCGATGCCAGATACGATGGCTTGTTCCATTTGTTCGTCTTCCTCAAAAGTGATCAGGGTGCCCGACTTGGCCTCCTCGTTGATATCGATGTCCCACGGGGTAAAGCTGGACAACACCCGCAGTGGCACTTTGTATTTGCCCGCGAATTCCACCGACCGAATTTGCAGCACTTTGCTGCCCAGTGAAGCCATCTCCAGCATCTCTTCAAAACTGACGGTTTGCAAGCGACGTGCTTGCGGAACGACGCGGGGGTCGGTGGTGTAGACGCCATCCACATCGGTGTAGATCAAACATTCAGCGGCTTTCAAAGCAGCAGCCACGGCCACAGCCGATGTGTCGGAGCCGCCACGCCCCAAGGTGGTCACGTGGCCTTGCGGGTCCACCCCTTGAAAGCCGGTGATGATGACCACTTTGCCTTGGTTGAGGTCTTGGCGCACGCGGGCTTCGTCAATCGATTCGATGCGTGCCTTGGTGAAGGCGCTGTTGGTGCGGATCGGTACTTGCCAACCGCTGTAGCTGATGGCGGGAACGCCTTCGGCTTGTAATGCAATCGCTAACAAAGCGGATGATGCTTGTTCGCCGGTGGCTGCCAAGGCATCGAGTTCTCGAAAGTGGGCGTCGCTGTGGGCGTTGGGTGAGAGTTCTTTGGCCAGCCCAAGCAACCTGTTTGTTTCGCCGCTCATGGCCGATGGCACAACCACCATGTGGTGTCCGGCCTTGGCCCATTTGGCCACGCGCTTGGCCACGTTGTGTATGCGCTCGGTCGACCCCATGGAAGTGCCGCCGTATTTGTGAACGATTAAAGCCATCAGAGAAGGTGTTTATCTGCAGTCAAAGCTAGAAATTGTACCAATCGATCAAATCGCCAATGCGCCTCACAAAACCCCGGCCCACCTTGATATCGATCGAATGCCCTCGGGTGCGGCAGGCGTCAATTTGCGCCACCAACGCGTCGAGTTGCCGGGTGCTGGATTGCACGCCACGGTTACCTAGCCACAATCGCAGCACATTGGTTTGTCGCGCGGCGCTGAGTTGCTGCAAACGCTGGATGACGGGCGGTTCACCCACCAGCTCCAAATCGAGTTGCGCCAATGTCACCAACAACTGCTGCGCTTGCGCCGAATGCCGGGCGCTTCGGGCGAAAGTTTGTCGAAACGCTGGAAAAGCTTTTTGCAGCACAGGCAGCAATTGGTGGCGAATCAGGTTGCGTGTGAATTGCTGGTCGAGGTTGCTCGGGTCTTCCACCCAAGCCACGCCGGTGGCTTCCAACCAAGCGCGTATGTCTGCGCCGGGAGCTTGCAACCAAGGCCGGTGCAACACCAACCCGTGACGCTCGGTTTTTTCAGGCATGGCTGAGAGTCCAGGCAAGCCCGCACCGCGTGACAGCGCCAGCAACAAGGTTTCCACTTGATCGTCTGCATGCTGTGCCAACGCCACATCTCGCACGGTTGCGCCCCAATGGTTTTTCAATACCTCTGCCATCGCTTGATAACGCCCTCGCCGCGCGGCTTCCTCGGGGCTTTCACCGAGCGCGTGCCGGGCATCGATGCGTTCAATCACCAAAGGAACCTGCAGTTGTTCGCACAATTGCTCGCAATGGGCAGCAAACTGGTCGGCAGCCGACTGCAGGCCATGGTGAATATGAACGGCTTTGACTTGCGTAGGCCATTGCGCAGCGCATGCCAACAACAGCGCGGTGGAATCAGCACCGCCGCTCAATGCCACGGCGAATGGCAAAGCTGGTTTGAAATGCTTGAGGGACAGTGTCGCTGGCAAGCCAGCGGCTAGCGCAGACAAATCAACGCGCGTCGGCTTTGGTGTCGTTGAATCGGCCATAGCTTTGCAGCCGTTCATAGCGTCGCTCAAGCAACTCTTTGGGTTTGAGGTCGCTGAGTTGGCGCCAGGCATCGTTCAAGCCGCGCTTTAAATGCGACGCCATGAGTTTGGTGTCGCGGTGCGCACCGCCTACGGGTTCGTTGACAATTTTGTCGACCAATCCCAAGGCCTTGAGGCGGTGGGCCGTGATACCCAAGGCATCAGCCGCATCAGCCGCACGGTCAGAGGTTTTCCACAAAATGGAAGCACAACCTTCTGGGCTGATGACCGAGTAAATGGAATACTGCAGCATCAACAATTGATCGGCCACGCTGATGGCCAATGCGCCACCCGACCCGCCCTCGCCAATGATGGTGGTGATGATCGGTACTTGCAATTGCGCCATCTCAAAAATATTGCGGCCAATGGCTTCGCTTTGGCTGCGCTCTTCGGCATCGATACCCGGAAAAGCGCCCGGTGTGTCCACGAATGTGAAAACAGGCAGCTTGAATTTTTCAGCGGTCTTCATCAGGCGCAACGCTTTTCGGTAGCCTTCTGGACGGGTCATGCCGAAATTGCGTGCGGTGCGCTCGCGTGTGTCACGCCCTTTTTGCTGTCCGAGCACCATGCATGCATTGCCGTTGAAGCGGGCCAAGCCGCCCACAATGCTCAAGTCGTCAGAGAAATGTCTGTCGCCATGCATTTCAACAAAGTCAGTGAAGATGTCGTTGATGTAATCGAGCGTGTAAGGGCGCTCAGGATGGCGGGCAATTTTGGTGATTTGCCAAGGGGTTAAATCGCTGTAAATGTCTTTGGTGAGTTGCTGGCTTTTTTTCGACAGTTGTTCAATCTCTTC
>JALRAA010000240.1 GCA_023262645.1 Burkholderiaceae bacterium | reverse complement strand
TCCTGACATTACCGGTCGGCCCTGATAGCCACATTAACTGCATGAGTCATCCTGAGGAAAAGCCCTTTAAGAGAACAGGGATCGACATTCTATGCACTTAGCTGAAGGGCGCAAAGCACTAACTACGGTAAAAAATCACATAAAGCACTGCATTTATTGCATAAATTAATAATAAGGAATACATTCATGTCAAGAAAGATAGTGGCTCAGGAAGAAAATGCTGCCGAGGTTTGTCGCCCAAGCCCAAAAAAACCGGTTCAGCCCAAAAAACCAAAAAACCAAGAAATGAAACAGCAGCGCCACGCCCACAAACAGCGGCGTCCAATTTGGGAAAAGCAGCACGCACACAAACAAGCCTTCCCACAAAATGAATGCCCAGCTGCAGACCAACGCCACAACGGGACGGCGAAAAACACTGTCTTTTTTCAATGGGCCGTATAAGCCGCTGTTCAAAAAAACCGGTAAGGCCTGCCCGTTGCGCCATTCGGGGCGTTTGAGCTTGACCCAACCTGACACAAAGTAAGAGCTCAGCGTTTGGATGGCGATGTAGCCCAAACCCGCAGACCAACCGGTTTGTGCATCGGTCAACCTCTCCACCACTTGGGCGATCAGCAAACCGGTGGCGGTGATCAATGTCATGAAATCGCTTCCACCGTTGAACGCACCCCGCCAGCGAATCAACAGCAACAGGTTGCCGATGAACAGCAGCAATGCAATCGCCAAATGGTTACCCGACACCATCAACGCCACGGCAGCCAATGCCCTGACCCACAATTGCAATTTGTACATAACGGGTTGATACAGCCAATCCAAGCTGCGCTTGAGCCAAGCCGGTTGATCCGGTATGTCTGCGCGTTGAACCTGCCACGCCCAGACACCTTGGGCATCGGTGCTGGCGGTGATGCGCGCATATTCAAAGCATTGCAACAACACGCTGAACCCGCCCAGCAGTTCCAGCCAACGCACCACCAAATCGCCAGACATCAACATGGCATGGCGGGACTGCGCAGCACCGTGTCGCTGCTGATCAATCCTTGCGGGCTGGGACGCTCAAGGCGTATTTCCAACTGAAACAAGCCGGTAGTTGCGATGCTGCCTGTGTGCGCTTTGACGGCCTGCTGGGCATGCCTGCAAACCAGTTGGTAGCTCACCAAATGGCTGGCATCTGCGCCCTCACCCAACTCCTTGATATCGCTGGACAAATGGTCCACCAGATTTTGCAAAGCCAGGTCCCGATTGCCCCAAGGGTTGTGAAACAAGCGCCAGAAATTTCTGGGCTGACGCGGGTAAATCCAGCGCCATTCACCAAACTCCTCTCCCGCCGGGGCAAACCGCACGTACAAATGGGGCACCGGTCCGACCAAGTGATAGAACTGCCAATTCGGAAAAAAAGCGCGCAACAAAAAAAACCAAGGGCCGCGAACGGTTTGCTGTCGGTAAAACATGCTCCATGCGAGCAGCCCGAAATACAGCACAAACAAGCCCACCAATAGTCGCATCGCCCACCTTTTTTATGAATGTGGCGATTGTGCAGAATTTGAGACTGCCGTCGCCAAACTACCTTGGCGGGTCTGAGCGTGTAAAGTCTCAGTCTTTGCGGCGCCCTGTTTAGCCCGCGCCTTACGGATGCCCTATGAGTTCCCGATCTGCTGCCAAAACCCTGTCTTTTGAAATCAAGAACGTGCATTTGCCGCTGATGTCGGTGTTGGTCAAGTCTGCAGATCTGGCCAATTTGGGTGACGACTTACAGCAGCGCTTTGGTGATACCCCCGATTTTTTTGACAACGACCCGGTGTTGATCGATTTGCAAGCCCTCGACCCCCAGGCCGGCCCGCTGGATATGAACGGGTTGTTGCAACTGCTCAAACGCCACCGCATGAATCCTGTGGCACTGCGTGCGGCCAACACCGTACAAGAAGCAGCCGCCACCTTGGCAGGTTTGTTTGTGGTGCAAGAACTTCGCCCCATGCCGGGCGGCTCGACCCCCACCCAAGAAACCGTTCGCGAAGTGGTGCGGGAAGTCGAAGTGGTTCGTGAAGTGTCGGTGGCCTCTCCCAGCGCCATGGTGATTGATAAACCTTTGCGCTCAGGCCAACATGTCTATGCCAAAGGGCGCGACCTGGTGGTGTTGGCCATGGTCAATCCAGGCGCTGAAATCATGGCCGATGGCCACATCCATGTATATGCCCCCTTGCGTGGCAAAGCGATTGCCGGCGCCAAAGGCGACGCCACCGCACGGATTTTCACCACCAGCCTAGAAGCAGAATTGGTGTCGATTGCAGGCGTTTACCGCACCAGCGACACAGCGTTGCCCAAAGAAGTTTTGGGCAAACCGGCGCAAGTTTGGTTGGCTGACGACAAGCTGCAAATGCGGGGCTTGTAAACTCGACAGGTTTGGCGGTAGGGCAGGTATTTTTTTCTTTTACTGGGATTTTTTTCAATGACAAAAATAGTCGTCGTGACATCTGGCAAAGGCGGGGTTGGCAAAACCACGACCAGCGCCAGTTTTGCATCTGGGTTGGCGTTGCGTGGCCACAAAACCGTGGTCATCGATTTTGATGTGGGATTGCGCAACTTAGACTTGATCATGGGCTGCGAGCGTCGCGTGGTGTACGACTTTGTCAATGTGATCAACGGCGAAGCCACCCTTAACCAAGCCCTGATCAAAGACAAACACTCCGACCATTTGTATGTGCTGGCAGCCTCGCAAACCCGCGACAAAGAAGCGCTGACACAAGACGGCGTAGAGCGTGTGTTGCGCGAACTCGCTGGCATGGACTTCGAGTTCATTGTGTGCGACTCACCAGCGGGTATTGAAACCGGCGCCATGATGGCCATGCACTTTGCCGATGAAGCCGTGGTGGTGACCAACCCAGAGGTTTCTTCCGTGCGTGACTCGGACCGCATTTTGGGCATGCTCGGCAGCAAAACTTTGCGCGCCATCCAAGGCCAAGAACCGATCAAAGAACATTTGTTGATCACGCGCTACAACCCCAACCGCGTGCAAGAAGGACAAATGCTCTCCCTGGAAGACATTCAAGACATATTGCGCATCCCATTGATTGGTGTCATTCCCGAATCTGAAGACGTGCTACAAGCCTCTAACCAAGGCGTGCCTGCCGTACTGCTGGAAAAAAGCGATGTCGCTGAAGCCTACAAA
>JALRAA010000023.1 GCA_023262645.1 Burkholderiaceae bacterium | reverse complement strand
AATTTCACGCTTTTCCACCACCGCACCGGTGCGCCAACCTTTGCCGTCAATCACTTGCTCGTTGGCCAAGACGGTTTGGTCAACCGGGTCCCAGTTCACTACCTGGGTTTTGCGATAGGCGATGCCTTTTTCCAGCATCTTCAAAAACAACCATTGGTTCCATTTGTAATAACTGGGGTCACAGGTAGCGACTTCGCGCGACCAGTCGATGGCCAAGCCCATGGCCTGCATCTGCTTTTTCATGTAGGCGATGTTGTCGTAGGTCCATTGCGCGGGTGGCACACCATTTTTCAAGGCGGCGTTTTCAGCGGGCAAGCCAAACGCATCCCAGCCCATGGGCATGAGCACATTGAAACCTTTCATGCGCAAATGGCGCGTGAGCATGTCGTTGATGGTGTAGTTGCGCACATGGCCCATGTGCAATTTGCCGCTGGGATAAGGCAGCATGGAGCACGCGTAGTACTTGGGCTTGTGGGGATCCTCGGTCACGCGATAAACGTCAGCTTGCGTCCAAGCGGCTTGAACAGCTTGCTCGATGGCAGCGGCGGTGTATTCGGGGTGTGCGTGGGGCGGGGAGGAAATATCGGTGTGTGACATGGGGCTCAATAAGAAACCCCGTGCGCGCTCAGTTGCGCGGTGCCGGGGATGTGGGCCCGATTTTAGGCGCAGCAGACTGAACCGCCAGTGACACACTGCGCAACTCCGATTTTTGAATTTCGGCCATCGCTTCGGCCACGCGCCCATAAGGGACGGTTTTGTCGATATTCAATTGCACTTCGCTGGCCTGGGCCGACTGCGCTCTGAGGCTCAATGCCGCCGCCAACTGCGCCATGGGCAAGGCTTGCCCGTCCACGGAAACCTTGCCTTCGGCGTCGATGGTGATTTCCAGCGGCACCGGTTTGGCAGAACCCGCCGGCACATCGACCTGCGGCAATTCCATGTGCAGCGCGCTGGTCATCAAAGGGGCGGCGATGATGAAAATCACCAACAACACCAACATGACATCGACCAGGGGTGTGACATTGATATCCGCCATGGGCGTGTGCGAGGGGCGGGGTTCAAATTCTCCGAATGCCATGGCCAGGCCTCAGGGTGTTGGCAACGACTTGGCTTGGGCCAACGCGCGCAAATCGTAGGCCAAGCCTTCGAGTTCGCTGTCCATTCGGGCCAAGCGACGACCCATCAGGTTGTAAGCCATCACTGCGGGTATGGCCACCGCCAATCCAGCCGCCGTCATCACCAAGGCCTCGCCCACGGGTTGCGCCACTTTGTCCAAGGTGTACTGGGCTGAGACGGCCAAATTGGTGAGCGCATGGAATATGCCCCAGACCGTGCCGAGCAAGCCGACAAATGGCGCCGTCGCGCCGATGGTGGCGAGCAGATCTTGGCCAAATTGCAAACGCGAACGAACCGCTTGCAGGCCCTCACGCAGTCGACGGGTCAACTGGTCAGAAGCGGCCACTTGTGCAGACAAACCCAGGTCAGGCTGTGTGACGGCGTTGAGCAAGGGCATGAACATCGCTTGCGAATCAGTGGCCTGCCAATGGGCACGGGCTTGTGCCCAATCGCCCGATTGCCAAAACAGCGCTTTGCAAGCAGTGAGATCGCGAATCGCCAAATGCAGCAGCCATGATTTGTACACAATGATGAACCAACTCACCACCGACATCAGCAACAGCAACAGCGCGACCGTGACACTCAGGCCATCGCTTTGGGACAGCATGTCGTTCAAGTTCATCCGACCGTCTGGCCCGCGTTCAGTCCCAACACATCGAACATGTCGAACAAGCCCGTGCGTTGCTGCGCCAGAAATCTGGCTGCACGCAAACTGCCTTGGGCATAGGTACTGCGGCTGGCGGACTTGTGTGTGATTTCAATGCGCTCACCTTCTGTGGCGAACATCACTGTGTGGTCACCGACGATGTCGCCGGCGCGAATGGTGGAGAAACCAATGCTGCCCGGCACCCGCTCGCCCGTGTGGCCGTAACGCTCATAGACCGCGCAGTCTTTGAGCGACCGACCTTGGGCTGAAGCGATCACCTCGCCCATTTTCAAAGCCGTGCCTGAAGGCGCATCCACCTTGTGCTTGTGATGGGCTTCGGTGATTTCAATGTCATAACCGTCGCTCAAAGCAACCGCGGCCATTTGCAGCAATTTGAGTGTGACATTCACGCCCACGCTCATGTTGGGTGCCATGACGATGGCGATGTCTTGGGCGGCGGTTTGGATCTCGGCTTTTTCGGCGTCGCTGAATCCGGTGGTGCCAATCACCATTTGCACGCCCAAACGGCGGCATTGCGCCAGATGCTGCATGGTGCCTTCGGGACGGGTGAAGTCGATCAGCACCTGAGCATGTGACAAGCCTGAAGAAATATCGCTGGTGATGGGTATGCCAGCGGGTTGGCCCAAAAATGCAGCGGCATCGGTGCCCAAATGCGGGCTGTTGGGCATGTCGAATGCGGCGGCCAATTGCATGTCTGGGGCATGCACCACGGCTTCTATCAGCATGCGCCCCATGCGGCCACCGGCACCGGCAATGGCGATACGGCGAGAGGGCGTGGCGGATGCGTTCATGCGGCGGGCCTTTATTTGGCGTTGGGTTCCAAGGGCGGGTATTGTTTGCGTGGCGCGTCGGGATCGGGTTGTGTGTCTGGCGCACTGCTTCCCGATTTTTGCGCTTTGAATTTGTCCAACTCTTGGGGCGTGGCCTGCAAGCGTGGCACTTGTTTTCTTTCTTCGGGGGTGGTCAAGCGTTCGGCAAATTCAGATTCGCTCGGAAGTTCGTCGCCTTCGTACTTGAAAAAAACATCGTTTTGAAAGAACACCGACATCTTGCGCTGTTGGGGTTGGGTACCTTTGCGCTGGATGGTGAACGCATAGTCCCAACGGTCGGCGTGGAACACGCTGGCAATCAACGGGGTACCCAAAATTTCTTTGACCTGATTGCGGGTCATGCCGGGTCGCAATGCCTGCACTTGCTCTTTGGACACAAAATTGCCTTGAACCACCTCAATGCGGTAAGGGGTTACCTTGCGCATGGCGCGGGCCACCGGGTCATCGACCCATGCACATGCCACCAAGGAGGACAGCAGCAAGAGACCGCAGCTGCGCGCCAGTAGAGGTTGCAATGGAGTCATGTTGGGAATAGAGCGAGATATGATGATTGCATTGTAACGACGGGTGATTGCTTCCCGAACATGGTTGCGAAAGGTACCAATGCAGTCGATCGGCGATTTGAAAAACACAGGCTTGAAGGCCACGCTACCGCGCATCACGATATTGGAGTTGTTCCAAAAAAGCGGGCAGCGCCACATGAGCGCAGAAGATGTTTACCGCCTCGTGTTGCAAGAACGTGCAGATATCGGATTGGCCACCATCTATCGCGTGTTGATGCAGTTTGAACAAGCGGGTTTGCTCACCCGCAGTCAGTTCGAAAGTGGCAAAGCGGTGTATGAACTCAACGAGGGACAACACCACGACCACTTGGTTTGCCTTGACTGCGGTAGGGTGGAAGAGTTTTTTGACGAAGAGATTGAAAAACGCCAGCACAGCATTGCACGCGCCAAAGGCTTTGAAATCGCCGACCATGCACTGAGCTTGTACGCGCATTGCACGCGCAAGCCCTGCCCTTTCAAAAACGCTTAATCCATTCGGTTCGATTGCATGGCCTCGCGGTGACGCGAAACAAATTTTTCATACGTGTCAATGCCGCGCAATTGCAAAATGGTGTTGCGCACAGCGGCCTCTACCAACACGGCAATGTTGCGTCCGGCCACCACTTGAATCACCACTTTGCGCACGGGGATGCCCAGCACATCTTCGGTCAAGGGTTCGTGTGGCAAGCGGTCGTAGTCGCGCTCTAAGGTTTCTTTGCGCACCAAATGCACGATCAATTTCAACCGCATTTTGCGACGCACAGCGGTCTCTCCAAAAATCGCTTGTATGTCTAACAAACCAATGCCGCGAACTTCCAACAAGTTTTGCAGCAAAACGGGGCAACGGCCTTCTAAGGTGGTTTGGTTGATGCGGTACAAATCGACAGCGTCATCCGCCACCAAGCCATGTCCGCGTGAGATCAACTCCAACCCCAATTCGCTTTTGCCCAAGCCCGACTCGCCGGTGATCATCACGCCCATGCCCAAGATATCCATGAACACACCGTGAAGCGTGGTCCGGTCGGCGAAATGTTTGGACAAATAGGCGCGCAATAAATCGATCACGAATGCGGCCGATTCGTGGGTCACAAACATAGGAATTTGTGCCTCTTCGCACATGGACAAAAGCGCTGGCGTGGGCATTTGTCCATCAGCCACAACCAGCACGGGTGGCACCAAAGTAACAATGCGTGACACCCTGCGCTCACCGACCTGTGGATCGGAATGCTGCAAATAACTGATTTCGCGCTCGCCTAACACTTGCAAGCGGTAAGGGTGTATGTAATTGAGATAGCCCACCAGGTCTGCGCCTGAGCGGGCCATGCGAACCGCGACTTCGTCAAAGTGGCGCTCGCTTGCGCCCTTGCTGGCTACCCATTGCCAATCGAGTTTCTTGCGAAAGTCTTCAAACAGTACGTCTGCGCTGACGGCGGTGGGCTTCAACTCAGCGAACTCAGGCGGTTTGTACCGATTGCCAGTTGGTGATCAACTGGTGGAGTTCTTGTGCATCACGGCATTGCTTGAGCTTGTTGCGCAAACTGGCGTCGCTCAGCATTTCCGCAATTTCAGACAAGATTTCGAGATGCTTCTGCGTGGATGCCTCAGGTACCAACAAAAATATCATCAGGCTGACCGGTTTTTCATCCGGGGCATCGAAACCAATGGGCTCAGCCAACAAAAACACGGCAGCCAATGGTGTTTTCATGCCTTTGATACGGCCATGCGGAATGGCGACACCGTAGCCCAAACCGGTTGAACCGAGTCGCTCGCGAGCAAACAAACTGTCAGCGACCAAGGCCCGGTTCAAGCCATGCAAATTTTCAAACAGCAAACCGGCTTCTTCAAAAGCACGTTTTTTACTGGTGGCATCCACCTGCACAAGGGCTTGGGCAGGGGGCAAGATGGCAGCGAGTCTGTTCATGATTGGGGGGTGATTATGCACCTAGATGACGTGTCAAGCTAGGGTAAATATTGATATCTTTTTTACTATAGATCAAGAAAAAACCGCCTGGGTCACAGGCGGCTGTTTCGACATCCTCCGAGGGTCAGTTCAGGTAATCCCGTTTGGCACTGGGGTGTTGGTGGTCTTGGAGTCGGTCTTTGTGGCGCACCACTTGGCGATCGAGTTTGTCGACCAGTTCATCCACAGCGGCATACAAATCTTCATGGGCGCATTCGGCGAACAAATCGCTGCCTTTGACGTGGATATTGCATTCGGCGCGTTGACGGCCTTGCTTTTCCTTTTGGTTTTCAATCGATAACAACACGCGAACATCCACCACCTGGTCAAAGTGCCTCATGATGCGGTCGAGTTTCTGGGTGACATAGCCACGCAGTGCCGGCGTGACTTCGAGGTGATGACCACTGATCGTTAAATTCATACGTACCCTCCAGACGTGAGCCTGTGCGCAGCGCCGCGGCAACATGCCAAAGCGGTGACAGGTCGACTCCACTATGCACCTAGTCTGGCAAAAAAGCAAACCTGGCTGGCGCGACCCTGATGCACACAGGGCAGTTGATCAATCCTTGAAACGAGCCGGGCGGCTCAAGGCTCAGGTGGCAGCGGCGGCGGCCTGAGGTTCAGTGGTGTACATCTTCACGCGCTGGGCCAGCCAGTAAGCCACCACTGACGCGGTCACGCCCGCCAATGCACACATCCAGTAATGCGTGACTTGTCCCTGCGGGCTGCGCTGTATCAACAAACCGCCCACCCAGGTGGCGGTGCCGATCGACATGGACTGAACCGCGCCGTTGAGCGACATGAAGGCGCCACGGAACTGGGGCTGGGCGGCTGATGTCAAAAACGCCATGCCCGGGATCATGCGGGCATTCATGCAGAAAAACAAACTCGAAGACACCAACAGCACCACGGGTAACGCATACGGTTGCATGAGCGTGGTCAGGGTCATGGGCACCATGGACAGCAGCAACATGCGCTGAAACATTTTGCGCTTGCCCACCCGATCGGTGAGCCCGCCGATCCAACGCGCGCTCACCAAGGTCACGATGCCGCCACTCAAATAAATAAAGGGAATTTCTGTGGGCAACAAAATATGGTTGGCCTGCATATAAATAGTGATGTAGGGAATCACCGTGAAGGCGGCAAACATCATGGCGAATGACATGGCAAGCGCCAAGCGGTGGTTGCGGTCTGCCAGCACCCCGCGTATGGCAAATGACAAGTTCTGGCCTCGCGCATTGGCCACATGCTTGTCCAAGCGCGGCAAGCTCCAGACCGCCAACGCACCCACCAACACACAGGCCACGGCAATCGCAATAAAGCTGCTGTGCCAACCGCCCCAGTTGGCTAAAAATAAACCGCTGGGCACACCGATCACCGTGGCCAACGAGAACGACATCATCACCAAACCGGTGGCGCGACCGCGCCGCTCGAAAGGAATGACGTCACCAATGATGGTTTGCGTCATGGCCGACAAAATGCCACCAAACACACCTGCCGCAATGCGCGCCAACATCAACATCCCATAAGTGGGTGCCAGTGCGCAGCCCAATGTGGTCAAGCCAAACAACACATACAACACCAGCAGCAAACGCTTGCGCTCAAAACGGTCGACAAACGACGCGGCCAGCAAACCGGATATGCCAGCGGCAAAGGTATAGGCCGACACCAACAAACCGAATTGGGCGTCACTGATGGCAAACAATGCGGTGAGCTGTGGGCCCAGAGGCATCATGATCATGAAATCGAGCACATGCGTGAATTGGATTCCCGCCAATGTCAGGAGCAATGCCAACTCTCTTCGTGGCGTTAATTCAGTGTGCATGGGTGTCGCTTTAGAAAACCCAAGACTTTAACAGTCTGACATTTTTGTCACAGTGCAGTGCCATAATTCAGGCTTGTTCAGCAATGGAGCAACCTCCTTGGAAACCTACCCTAGTCGGTAGCTTTCGGTTCACTGGCAACAGGCCTGACGGATTCGAAAGCACCCCCACCCTTTTCATCCGTCCTTTCACGCACTGAGATTTGCCATGCTCAATATTTTTTCGCTGGTCAACGGCCGCCTGTTTCAAGAAGAAATTTCTTCGCTCGAAGAACTCTCTCGCTTCCAACCTATTTGGGTCGACCTGGAGTCGCCCACCCCTGAAGAAAAGCGTTGGATCAGCCAACACTTCGATGTCCAAGTGCCTGACGACGCCATGGATGAGGACATTGAAGAGTCCGCGCGTTTTTACGAAGAAGACAACGGCGAGTTACATATTCGCTCGGACTTTTTGATCGCTGACATCGATGCACCGCGCGCGGTTCGCGTGGCGTTCATCTTGAACCAACACAATGCCGCGCTCAAAAGCCACGGGGTTTTGTTTTCGGTGCACGAGGAAGACTTGCCCGTGTTCAGGTTGTTGCGGTTGCGGGCGCGGCGTGCGCCTGGCCTGATTGAAGACGCCAAAGATGTTTTGCTGGAACTGTTTTCTGCGGACGCGGAATATTCGGCGGACACCCTCGAGGGCATTTACGATGAATTGGAAAAAGTCAGCAAGATGGTGTTGTCTGGCGACGTGACCGACGAACTGGCCGGTGAAGTGCTGGCCGAGATCGCACGGCAAGAAGATTTGAACGGCCGGATTCGGCGCAACATGATGGACACACGCCGTGCGCTGAGTTTCACCATGCGACTGCGCATGCTCAACGCCGAACAGTTTGACGATGCACGGCAAATCTTGCGAGACATCGATTCATTGGACAGCCACACCGCGTTTTTGTTTGACAAGATCAACTTCTTGATGGATGCCACCGTTGGTTTCATCAACATCAACCAAAACAAGATCATCAAAATCTTCTCGGTGGCCAGCGTGGCCTTGTTGCCACCGACATTGATCGCCAGCGTGTACGGCATGAATTTTCAGTTCATGCCAGAGTTGCAATGGTCGTTTGGTTACGGCTACGCTGTGCTGCTCATGGTCGCCAGCGCTTTGGTGCCCATGGTTTATTTCCGTCGCCGGGGTTGGTTGAAATAAGCCGAGTTATCCGCTGCTTCAAGCCATAAACAATTGTTTCAACGCGGCTTCATTCGGTCGGTGAACCACGCCTTTTTCGGTGATCAATCCGCTCACGAGTTCGGCAGGCGTGACATCGAATGCCGGGTTGCGCACATTCACGCCTGTCGGGGCCCAGCGTTGTGCGCCAAAACCCGTCACTTCGTCTGGATGGCGTTCTTCAATCGGAATAGCGTCTCCGTTGGGTAACTGCATATCGATGGTGGACAACGGACAGGCCACATAAAACGGAATGCCATGTCTGTGCGCCAGCACAGCCACCATGTAGGTGCCGATTTTGTTGGCCACGTCACCATTGGCAGCCACCCTGTCCGTCCCCACCACGACCGCGTCAATTTCACCTTGCTTCATCAAATGACCGGCCATGTTGTCGGTGATCAAGGTCACCGGAATATTTTCCTGAACCATCTCCCAGGCCGTCAGCCGAGCGCCTTGCAAAAAGGGCCGGGTTTCATCCGCGATCACATGGATGGTTTTGCCGGCCGCCACGGCTGATCGGAAAACGCCCAGCGCGGTACCGTGGCCTGCCGTGGCCAACGCGCCGGCGTTGCAGTGCGTCAGCACCCGTGCACCGTCCGCCAGCAAAGCCGCGCCATGTGCGCCCATGGCTTGGTTGATGCGCACATCTTCTGCCGCGATACCGTGGGCCAAGGTCAGCAACAAGCTGGCCAATTGCGGCGGTGACAGCTGCGAATGGCTTTGCACAGATTCGCGCATGCGCTGCAGTGCCCAAAACAAATTGACGGCGGTGGGGCGACTGGCCGCCAACACTTCAAAGCCGTGGTCCATGGCTTTGGCAAATTCATCGGCATTCACATGCTGGTGCGCCAAGGCTTGTAAGGCCACGCCATACGCCGCGGCACAGCCGATGGCGGGCGCGCCACGCACCACCATGCTGCGAATGCCTTGCGCCACTTCATCGGCGTTGGCATAAGACAGGTATTCAAACCGCATCGGCAATATGCGTTGGTCGATCATCTCGAGTCTGCCATCGCGCCAGCGCAGGGTCTCGACCGGGTGGTGTTGAGTCATGGCATTCATGCGTTGGTTTGTCCGTAGGTTTTGAATTTTTCATGCACGGCTTGCATTTGCGCTGTGCTGAGGATGTGGGGCTCGCCCAGTTGCAACGCGGTCCAGTATTGCTCGCACAACGACTCCACTTCCACCGCCACCGCCACGGCACGCCGAATATCTGTACCCAAGGCAATCAAACCGTGGTTGCCGAGCAGACATGCGCGCCGGTCTGTCAAAGCGGCCAATGCATGGTCAGACAATTCTTGTGTGCCAAACAAGGCATAGGGCGCACAGCGAATGGTGTCGCCACCCGCGATCGCCACCATGTAATGGAACGCGGGAATATCGCGGTGCAAACAAGAAAAAGCCGTGGCAAAACGCGAATGGGTGTGCACCACGGCACCGATATCGGGGCGCGACGCCAATATGTCGCGGTGAAAACGCCATTCACTGGATGGCTTACCGGGGCCCAAGGGTTGGCCTTGAAAATCCATGAGAACCATCGATGCCGGCTGCAAGTCTTGCGCGGCAACACCTGATGGGGTGACCAGCCAATGCACGCCCTGTCTGACGGACAGGTTGCCGGTGCTGCCACGGTTCAGGCCGGCGGTGTCGAGTTGCGGAGCAGCCTCGCACATCTGTAGGCGCAATCGGCTGTCGTCCATCGGCATGTCCATGCTAGTGGCGAGACAAAACGCGACCAGCCACCGCTGCCAACTGCTTCGCCATTTCGGGATCGCGCGCCTGCGGCGCTGTGATCAGGGCATATTCGAGGGCATGTCGGCATGCGCAAGCCGCACCGTGGGTGTCTGCGGCCAACGCAGGTGTGACTGCTTGAACCAGTGAGCGGGCGTTGTCAGCATTGGCCAAGAGCACCTTGACGATCGCATCCACCGTCACTGCATCATGGTCAGGGTGCCAGCAATCAAAGTCGGTGACCATGGCCACCGAGGCATAGCAGATTTCCGCTTCGCGGGCGAGCTTGGCCTCTGGCATGTTGGTCATGCCAATCACATCGCAGCCCCATTGGCGGTACAGGTTGGACTCAGCCAAGGTCGAAAACTGCGGCCCTTCCATCACCAAGTACGTGCCGTTTCTGACCACCGGCAGTTGCAATTGGCGAGCTGCGGTTTCCAAATGGTCACCCAAGCGGCCACACACCGGATGGGCCATGGACACATGGGCCACCAAGCCGGTGCCGAAAAAACTTTTTTCACGCGCAAAACTGCGGTCAATGAATTGGTCGACGATGACAAATGTGCCGGGTGGCAAACTCTCTTTGAGCGAACCGACCGCACTCACCGAAATCAGGTCGGTCACGCCCGCGCGCTTGAGGGCATCGATGTTGGCGCGGTAATTGATGGCGGACGGCGGGATTTTGTGTCCGCGCCCATGGCGGGGCAAAAACACCATGGGCTGTCCATCCAAGTGGCCGAACAAGCATTCATCCGAAGGCTCGCCAAACGAGGATTCGATTTTGCGCCACTGCTTGTCTTGCAAGGCAGCAATGTCGTACACACCACTGCCACCGATGATGCCAATCACACTTTTTTCAGAAGCTTGCTGGTGACTCATACAGCGAATCCGCGTGAGGTCAAAGGTTACTCAATGGCCTTGACCATGTCTTCGACCACCTTTTTGGCGTCGCCAAACACCATCATGGTTTTGTCCATGTAGAACAACTCGTTGTCCAAACCAGCATAACC
>JALRAA010000239.1 GCA_023262645.1 Burkholderiaceae bacterium | reverse complement strand
CTATTCGAACGCAGCGCGAACGAGGTAAACGTCACGCCGCTGGGCGAAGAAATCGTGCGCCAGGCGCAAAGCGTGCTGGAGCAAGCCGCCGGCATCAAAGAGATTGCCAAGCGTGGCAAGGACCCACTGGCAGGCCCGTTGCGTTTGGGCGTGATCTACACCATTGGTCCGTATTTGTTGCCGGATCTGGTGCGTCAGGTCATCGACCAGGCACCACAAATGCCCCTGATGCTGCAAGAAAATTTCACCGTGAAGCTGCTCGAGATGCTGCGCACCGGTGAGATCGATTGCGCCATCATGGCTGAGCCGTTTCCTGACACCGGCTTGGCCACAGCACCTTTGTATGACGAGCCGTTCATGGCGGCGTTGCCCAGCAACCATCCGCTGGCCGGTCGCGAATCGATCAGCGCCACCGAATTGAAAGCAGAAACCATGTTGTTGTTGGGCAATGGCCATTGCTTTCGTGACCATGTGCTGCAAGTGTGTCCGGAGTTTGCGCGGTTCTCCAACCACGCCGAAGGCATTCGAAAAAGTTTTGAAGGCTCATCGCTGGAGACCATCAAACACATGGTGGCCGCGGGCATGGGGGTCACACTCGTGCCCCGTTTGAGTGTGCCAAAAGAGGCTTTGCTCGCTTCGGCCAAACGCAAAAAATCGCTCGACACTTATGTGCGTTACTTGCCGATTGTTGAAGGCAATGAAGCGCCGCCGTCACGCCGAGTGGTGTTGGCTTGGCGACGCAGCTTCACCCGTTATGAAGCGATCGCTGCTTTGCGAAACGCCTTGGTGGCCAGTGAATTGCCGGGCGTGATCAGACTGTCATGAGCGACTTGGCAACCGATAACCGCGCACCGCATTGGCGTCGACAGGCTGCCTTGTATTTAGACCTGATTCGCTGGAACCGTCCTGCGGGTTGGTTGTTGTTGCTGTGGCCCAGCCTGGGTGCATTGTGGTTGGCAGCCGGTGGGTTCCCCGGCTGGCATTTGCTCACGGTGTTTGTGCTGGGCACGGTGTTGATGCGCAGCGCCGGTTGTTGTATCAACGATGTGGCCGACCGTGAATTTGACAAGCATGTCAAGCGCACCGCTAACCGGCCTGTCACTTCGGGCGCGTTGTCGGTGCGGCAAGCCTTGGGCGCGGGGGCGTTGCTGGCGATGTGCGCGTTAGCCTTGGTGTTGACCACCAACGCCGTGACCGTGGCCTGGTCGTTCGTGGCCTTGGCGGTCACCATGGCCTATCCGTATGCCAAGCGTTTCATCGCCATGCCACAAGCGGTGTTGGGTGTTGCGTTCAGTTTTGGCATTCCCATGGCGTTTGCCGCTGTGCAGGGTGGCCCGTTGACATGGTCAGGGCTGTGGCAGGCGGTGCCACCGTTGGCTTGGGGCTTGCTGTTTTTTAATGCATTTTGGGTGCTGGCTTATGACACCGAATACGCCATGGTGGACCGTGACGATTTGCGCATAGGCATGAAAACATCGGCCATCACCTTGGGGCGTTACGACGTGGCGGGCGTGATGGTGTTTTATGCGGTGTATTTGTTGGGCAACTTGTGGCTGCTGCATGACCAAGGCCTGGGATGGCCTCAGTGGTTTTCGATTGAAATCGCTGGTGTGCAAGCCTTGTGGCATTTGGGCATGATTTACCGGCGTGACCGCGACGCCTGTTTTCGTGCGTTCAGAATGAACCATTGGTTAGGCGCAACCATATTTGCGGGCATTGCGCTTGGCTTGGCCCTCAAACCCTGAAAAGCACCCACGACTTGATGGCCAAAAAAAAGCCACCTGCTGGGTGGCTTTGTCATCGGTAGAAAAATTATTTGGCTTTTTTGTGCAATTTCTTTTTGCCCTTTTTCTTGGCCATGATCAGGTGATCGGCGTCGAAAGCAGTGGCTGAAAAAACACTGGCTTGGCTCACGGCGGCAACTGGGGCGTTGGCGAAAGCAGGTGCAGACAAGCAAGCCAGCACAGCGGTCAAAGTCATCAATAGCGTTTTCATGGTGGAGTTCCTTGTTTGAGTAAGCGAATGGTTCCGAAAGCGTCCCCAGTTCAGGGTTCATCATAAACACAGTTCATGCTTGGTCCAAATCTTGACCCAATTCGATGGCGCGTTGTTGCGCGGCTTGTAACGCAGCTTCGATCAAGCCGGCCAGACCGTCGGCCTGCATGCGGCTGATGGCCGCATGAGTGGTGCCGCCTTTGGAGGTGACTTTGTCGCGCAACACCGACGGTGAGTCGGCACTGCTGCGTGCCAGTTCTGCTGCGCCTACAAAGGTGCCGACCGCCAGTTGGTGGGCTTGCTCAGCCGTCAACCCCATTCGAACACCAGCGCTGACCATGGCCTCGATGAAATAAAACACATAAGCCGGCCCCGAACCCGAGACCGCGGTGACCGCATCCAACAAAGACTCTTGCGCTACCCATGCGGTTTGTCCGATGGCTTGCATCAGTTGTTCGACGCGCTCGCGTTCTGCTGCTTGAACCGCTGGCCGGGCAAACAGACCGGTTTGTCCCAAGCCGACCAACGCAGGGGTGTTGGGCATGGCCCGCACAATGCGTTCCGATTGCAGCCAGCGTGCCATGCTGTCACTGCGCACGCCCGCTGCCACGCTCAGGTGCAACGCATGTTCAAACCGGCCGGCCAAGGGAGAGGCCACCTGTTTGAACACCTGCGGTTTGATGGCCCACACCACCCATTGGGTGTCACTGGGCAGGGTGTCGGGGTTTTCATGACCGTGCACGCCCAAGGTCTGTTGCAGCCGCTGCCGTGTTTCAGCCAGTGGTTCAACCACATGAATTTGTGCGGCTGGCATGCCTTGTTTCAGCCAGCCACTGAGCATGGCTTGGGCCATGTTGCCGCCGCCAATGAACACCATAGGCAGCAGAGAAGAAAACGGGTGGGTCATGGGCGGCCTGTCAGAGATTGAAATACAGACAGGGATTGTCAGTCAACTCGCTGTGGTCTGGCGCACGGCCCGCTCCCAGTCGGCCATTTTGGTGGCCGCTTGATCGCGCGACATGCGTGGTTCAAAACAGCGCTCAACCCGCCACTGTTGCGACAATTCATTCAGGTTTTGGTAGATGCCTGCGGTCAAACCGGCCAAATAAGCCGCACCCAGTGCGGTGGTCTCGATCACGGCGGGGCGCAACACCGGTATGCCCAACAAATCGGCTTGAAACTGCATCAGCAAATC
>JALRAA010000238.1 GCA_023262645.1 Burkholderiaceae bacterium | reverse complement strand
AGTTCATAAATGATAATTAATGCAATTTAATGCATCAATATGAAAAAAATATTTGGATAAGTTTTTAAAGGTGTATTAAACTGCATGCATGTTTGACAGCACCTCCCCCACTCACTCGCCTTTGCTGAAAGTCATCGGCCACCAAGTGCGTTGGTGGCGGCATCAGCGCAAGTGGACCCGCAAGGAATTGGCGCTGGCAGCGCATGTGTCAGAACGTCATCTGGCGTCGCTGGAGTCTGGTACGGGCAACGCTTCCATCATGATTTTGTTGCAGGTGTCGCAGGCGCTGGACTGCGAAATCACCGATTTGTTGTCCAGCTTCAATTTGAAACAACCGCAACTTCAGGCGATTCAGCAATTGTTGGTGGATAAAACCGACACCGAACTCAAGTTGGTCCACACTTATTTGACACAACTGCTCAGCGCCAAGGCCAAACTCAACCAACGAAAAATTGCCTTGGTGGGTTTGCGCGGAGCGGGCAAAACCACCATTGGCCAGCGCATTGCCAATGAGTTGCAACTGCATTTCGTAGAACTCAGCCGCGACATTGAAAAACTGGCGGGATGCAAAACCCACGAGATACACAGTTTGTACGGACCATTGGCCTACCAGCGCTACCAGTTGCGTGCCCTGGAAAACGCTTTGGCGAGTGAATTGCCCGCCATCATCGCCACCACGGGCGGCATCGTCATGGACTTGCAGGCATGGGAGAAATTGCAGGCCCAATGTTTGACCATTTGGCTGCAAGCCAAGCCGGAAGACCACTTGAATCGCGTCATGGCGCAAGGCGATATGCGGCCCATGGCCGGCAGCAGCCAAGCGCTGGAAGACCTCAAACATATCTTGGACGAAAGAACGCCTATGTATTCGCAGGCGCACCAATCGTTTGACACCAGCGCCTTCAATTTGAAAGAAGCCGTCAAACGCTTGTCGCTGGATTTGAAGTACGCCATGAAATTGGCGTGAACACAGACCTCAGAAAGACCGATGTATGAGCACTAACTTTGCAGTGAACTACGAAACACAACCCGATCAATACCGTCACTGGTCGTGGCGTATCGACGGAGAAATTGCCACTTTGTCGCTCGACATCCAGGAAGATGGGGGCATATTGCCCGGCTATAAGCTCAAGCTCAATTCTTACGATTTGGGCGTGGACATTGAGCTCAACGATGCAGTGCAACGCTTGCGTTTTGAGCACCCTCAAGTCAAAACTGTGGTGCTGACCAGCTTGAAAGACCGCATTTTTTGCTCAGGCGCCAATATTTTCATGTTGGGTTTGTCAACCCATGCCTGGAAAGTGAATTTTTGTAAATTCACCAATGAAACACGCAACGGCTTGGAAGACAGCAGTCGCCATGGCGGTTTGAAATTTTTGGCTGCTGTCAATGGCGCGTGTGCTGGTGGTGGTTATGAATTGGCCTTGGCCTGCGACGACATCGTGTTGGTTGACGACCGTTCGAGCAGCGTGTCCTTGCCTGAAGTCCCGTTGTTGGGTGTGTTGCCGGGCACCGGCGGGCTGACCCGCATCACCGACAAGCGCCATGTTCGCCATGACCACGCGGATGTGTTTTGCACCAGCGTCGAGGGTGTGCGCGGTCAACGCGCTGTCGATTGGCGTTTGGTGGACGCGATTGCCAAACCCGCGCAGTTCAGCGCTACCGTGGCCGAACGCGCCGCTGCATTGGCAGCGAAAAGCGAACGGCCGGGCATGGCCGCAGCCAACGAAGGTGTCAAGTTGCATCCGCTGAAGAAAAAAATCTCCGCCGATGGCGTGGACTATGAATATGTGCAAGTTGTCATTGACCGCCACAAACGCACCGCCACCTTGTGTGTCTCTGCGCCAAAGTCGCCTGTGCCCGACACATTGCCAGCCATTCAAGCAGCGGGAGACAATTGGTACCCGTTGCAAATGGCCCGCGAATTGGATGATGCGATTTTGGTGTTGCGCACCAACGAACTCGACATCGGGACTTGGTTGCTGAAAACCCAAGGCAATGCGCAATGGGCAATGCAATCAGATGCGGTCATGCTGCAACACGCACAGCATTGGTTGGTGCGTGAAACCATGGGTTTGTTGCGTCGCACGTTGGCGCGATTGGATGTGTCTTCACGGTCGTTGTTTGCGTTGATCGACCAAGGGTCTTGCTTTGCAGGCACATTGGCCGAATTGGCGTTGGCGGCTGACCGCAGTTACATGTTGGCATTGCCTGACGACCCCGCTTCTGCGCCGCAATTGCAATTGAGTGAACTCAATTTGGGCTACTTTCCCATGGTCAACCACCAGTCGCGTTTGCAGCGTCGCTTTTACGAAGAAGAAGCGCCGATGCAAGCCGTGCGCGATCTGGTGGGTCAAGCGTTGAACGCAGAACAAGCGGTGGCTCTGGGCTTGGTCACTGCCGCGCCTGATGACATGGATTGGGCAGATGAAATTCGCATTGCCATCGAAGAGCGCGCCTCCATGTCCCCAGACTCGCTCACCGGCTTGGAAGCCAATTTGCGCTTTAGCCAAAAAGAGTCGATGGAGACGCGTATCTTCGGGCGCTTGTCGGCGTGGCAAAACTGGATTTTCAACCGCCCCAATGCCGTCGGTGACAAAGGCGCATTGAAGGTGTACGGCAAAGGCGAAAAAGCCGCCTTTGACATGAACCGCGTCTGAATAATTGGTGTCTGACCGCAATTAACCAATTAACCCATTAACTTTTCTCTCTAAACACTCTGGAGTACCTCATGTCAGCCATCAATTACAGCGAAAAAATTCCTAATAACGTCGACTTAGGCAGCGACCGCACTTTGCAACGCGCCTTGGAGCAATGGCAACCCAATTTCATCAGTTGGTGGGACGACATGGGCCCAGAAGGCACGACCGACAACGAGGTGTATTTGCGCACAGCGGTCAGCGTGGACCCGCAAGGTTGGGCGCAGTTTGGTCATGTGAAGATGCGGGACTACCGTTGGGGCATTTTTCTTAACCAAGGTGACGCCGACCGCGAAATCCATTTCGGTGACCACAAAGGCGAAAAGGCTTGGCAAGACGTGCCCGGTGAGCACCGCGCGAATTTGCGCCGCATCATCGTCACGCAAGGCGATACCGAACCAGCATCGGTTGAACAACAGCGCCACCTCGGCCTGACCGCGCCGAGCATGTATGACTTGCGCAATCTGTTTCAAATCAACGTAGAAGAAGGCCGCCAC
>JALRAA010000237.1 GCA_023262645.1 Burkholderiaceae bacterium | reverse complement strand
ATGAAAGCAGGACGGCACGGATGCGGCGTGCGCACCGGGTGCGGTGCGCACGCCGCCCTGCGCGCGGGCTACAGCTCGGGCCGGGTGATGGCCCCTTCGCTGGCCGACTGCACCAGCGCGGCGTACTTGGCCAGCACGCCGCGCGTGCACTTCAGCGGCGGGGCCGTCCAGGCGCGCCGCCGGGCGGCGAACTCCTCGTCGGAGAGCCCCACGTCGAGGCGACCGCTGTCGCCGTCGATCACGATCCGGTCGCCGTCCTGCACCAGCGCGATCGGGCCGCCCTCCTGGGCCTCCGGCACCACGTGCCCCACGATGAAGCCGTGCGAGCCGCCCGAGAAGCGGCCGTCGGTGATCAAGGCAACGTCGTTGCCGAGGCCGGCGCCGACGAGCGCCGAGGTGGGCGTGAGCATCTCGGGCATGCCGGGGCCGCCCTTGGGGCCAAGGTAGCGCAACACCATCACATCACCCGCTTTGATCTTGCCGTCGAGCACCGCTTTGAGCGCGGACTGTTCGTCGTCAAACACCCTGGCTGGGCCTGTGATGACCGGGTTTTTCAAACCCGTGATCTTGGCAACAGCGCCTTCGGGAGACAAATTGCCTTTCAAGATGGCCAGGTGGCCCTCAGCGTACATGGGCTTGTCGATCGGGCGGATGACATCTTGGTCGGCGCGTGGTGCGTCTGGCACATCGGCCAGATTTTCTGCCACGGTCTTGCCCGTGATGGTCATGCAGTCACCATGAAGCAAACCGGCTTTGAGCAGAATTTTCATCACTTGCGGAATGCCGCCGGCTTTGTGTAAGTCGACCGCCAGATATTTCCCGCTGGGTTTGAGGTCGCAAATGACAGGGACTTTTTTGCGCATACGCTCAAAGTCATCGATCGTCCAGTCCACTTGCGCCGCGTGGGCGATCGCCAGAAAGTGCAAAACTGCATTGGTGGATCCGCCAGTGGCCATGATGACCGCTACGGCATTTTCAATCGCCTTTTTGGTCACGATGTCACGTGGCTTCAAATCTTTTTTGATGGCCTCGATCAGTACCTTGGCAGCTTGCTTGGCAGAGTTTTGTGTCTCGTCATGCGGGTTGGCCATGGTGGAGGAATAGGGCAGTGACAAGCCCAAAGCCTCGAAGGAAGAAGACATGGTGTTGGCGGTGTACATGCCGCCACAAGAGCCCGTGCCGGGAATGGCACGCATTTCAATTTCACGCAAATCCGCGTCGCTCAATTTACCCGCCGCATTCTCACCCACTGCTTCGAACACGCTCACGATGTTCAAGTCTTTGCCCTTGTAATGGCCGGGCAAAATGGTGCCGCCGTAGACATAGATGGCTGGCACATTCGCGCGCAACATACCCATCATGCCGCCGGGCATGTTTTTGTCGCAACCACCGACCACCAACACGCCATCCATCCATTGGCCGCCAACACATGTTTCGATACAGTCAGAAATGACTTCACGGCTGACCAAGGAATATTTCATGCCTTCGGTGCCCATGCTCATGCCATCTGAAATGGTGGGCGTGCCAAAAATTTGTGCATTGCCACCGGCCTCTTCGATGCCTGCCACGGCGGCATCGGCCAGCTTTTGCAAACCGCTGTTGCAAGGTGTGATGGTGGAATGTCCGTTGGCCACCCCAACCATCGGTTTGACAAAGTCACCTTCTTGGTAGCCCATGGCGTAATACATGGAGCGGTTGGGTGCGCGCGATTTGCCTTCGGTGATGTTGGCTGAACGGCGGTTGATTTTGAGAGGGGAAGTAGCCATGAAAATTCCAATGTTTCAATACAGACGAGCGTAGAGTTTAGCCGTGCGGTTGGCCTGCCATGGCCGATGAGACCCACCCGCAAGTTGTACCTTGCTTTGAAGCACAATCTGTAACATGCTGATACATCCTCAATTCGATCCAGTGGCCTTGTCGCTCGGGCCAGTATCCATCCATTGGTATGGCATCACATACCTTGTGGCTTTCATGCTTTTTTTGGGGCTTGCGCGTTGGCGACTGCAGCATGAACCCTATGCGACGTTGAACAAGCAAGGCATTTGGAACCCGCAGCACATTGATGATTTGATGACCTACGGCGTGTTGGGCGTGGTGTTGGGCGGGCGCATTGGCTATTGCCTTTTTTACAAGCCCGGCTATTACGCGGCGCATCCCTTAGAAATTGCATACGTCTGGCAAGGCGGTATGAGTTTTCACGGCGGCATGCTGGGAGTGATTGGTGCCATGGCTTTGGCTGCTTGGCGTCGTCAGCGCCATTGGTTGGAAATCACTGACTTTGTTGCTCCATGCGTACCCACGGGGTTGGCTGCAGGCCGCATCGGTAATTTCATCAATGGTGAGTTGTGGGGCAGGGCGGCAGATCCAAGCTTGCCTTGGGCCATGGTGTTTCCCCAAAGCGGGTCAGACATCCCCAGACATCCCTCCCAGATCTACCAATTTTTGCTAGAAGGGTTGTTGTTGTTCGCGGTGCTGTGGTTTGTGTCTCGCAAGCACCGTCCCACGGGTTGGGTGTCTGGTGTTTTCTTGGTGGGCTATGGCAGTTTGCGTTTTATGGCGGAATATTTCCGCGAGCCCGATGCCCACTTGGGACTGTTGTCCATGGGTTTGTCGATGGGGCAGTGGTTATGCGTACCCATGGTGCTGGCAGGCATAGGTTTGATGGTCTGGTCTGCCCGAAGACCCCAGCCTACAAACATGGCTTAAGCGGGGTGGAACAGCGATGACCCAAGCCAATTTATACAACGCATTGCGTGCGGGCTTTCCCGCCGATTTGCAAGCCATTGCGATAGAGACCGATGACGGATTGGCTTACAGCTGGAGCGACTTGGAGCGTGGCAGCGCCATGCTGGCCAACTGGATAGACAGTTTGCAGTTGCCCGCAGCTTCTCGCATAGCGGTGCAAGTAGAAAAGTCCGTGGAAGTGTTGATGTTTTATTTGGCCAGTTTGCGAACGGGCCATATTTTTTTGCCGCTCAACCCGGCTTATCAAACCGCCGAGGTCGCGTATTTTTTGGCCAATGCTGAACCGGCTTTGGTGGTGTGTGCTCCTCAGCAGTTCAGCGCGGTGAGCAAAATGGCATTTCAATCAGGGACGCAGTATGTGGTGACCTTGGATGATCAACGCGGTGGCAGTTTGCTGCAACGCGCTGCACACCACAGTGACCAGCACACACCCGTGCTCCGGCAAGCAGACGAT
>JALRAA010000236.1 GCA_023262645.1 Burkholderiaceae bacterium | reverse complement strand
CACTGTCAATCACGTCTTGCGGGGCACGCAGCACGGAAAAAATACTGCCGACCGACACATTCACATCGATGTTCGATGAACCGTCCAAGGGGTCAAACACCAACAGGTACTTGCCTCTGGGAAATTGCGATGGAATTTGGTAGGGGTTGTCCATTTCTTCGGACGCCATACCGGCGAGATGGCCTGCCCATTGGTTCATGCGAATGAACAAGTCGTTGCTCAACACATCGAGCTTTTTCTGGGTTTCACCCTGCACATTCACCGACGCGCCAGCGGCACCCGCTTGGTCGCCGTACATGCCGCCCAATTCGCCCATGGCCACCGAGCGCGCAATCGCTTTGCAAGCCAGCGCCACATCCAAAATCAATGCGTTGAAGTCGCCACTGGAGCCCGGAAAGCGACGGCGCTCTTCGATCAAATACTGGGTCAAGGTGGTGCGGTTTCTGAAAGGCATAGGTCTCTCTCTGAATACTTTTTCTGCTAAATGTTCGCGTGCCATTCGCGCAACAGGTCCACGCTGACTTGGCTCAAATCAGGCAACACCTTGAGTGCGCCTGTGAAGTCGTGGTGCGCGGTAAAGCTGTTGGGTGTGACGAGCACAGGCAACCCTGCACTGATGGCAGCGCGCAGACCATTGGACGAATCTTCAAACGCCAAGCAATCTTTGCCCGCCAAGCCCAAACGCGACAGCGTTTGGTTGTAAACCTGTGGGTGGGGTTTTTTATTCGGCGCGGTGGATGCGTCTTCTATGACGGTGAACAGCGATTTCCAATCGGGGCCAATCGCATTGCGCAACAACACCGCGATATTGACAGGTGAGGTGGTGGTGGCAATGGCCAAGCGCAAACCTGCTTGGTGGGCGCTTTGGATCAGGCTGAGCACGCCAGGTCGCAATTGCACTGCGTACGATTGCACCGCGTTTTCATAGGCCGCCGATTTCATCGTGTGTAAGCGATCGATCGTGTCCTTCAAACCGCCGCCATCAATGTCTTTGATGTCCGGATGCACCTGTTTCCAATAATGCATCATGCGCTCTTTACCGCCGGAGATTTCCAACAACCGCGTGTAGGTTTCTACGTCCCAGTGCCAGTCGAGTCCTTCGGCAGCGAACGCATGGTTGAACGCATCCATGTGCGCCATTTCCGTGTCAGCCAATGTGCCGTCGACATCAAACACCAATGCCTTGAGTGTGCCCATGCTCAGCCCTTTTCGTGTTGAAACACCCGACTCGCCAAGATGTCCTCAGCATTCAAGGTGCTGAGGTCATCGGCGGTCAATTCTTTGTTGGGGTTGGCAAACAGGCGACTGGCCTGGCGCAACCGCGCTCTTTCCAAGGCATTTCGCACACTGCGAGCATTGGCAAAATGTGGTTGCTGTTTGCGCAGGTGCAAATACTTGGCGAAGGCTTTTTCAGCTTCTTCGTTCAAGCGGTAATTTTGCGCGCTCAACATGTGCTGGGCAATTTGTGCCAGTTCGTCTTCCTGGTAATCAGGAAAATCAATATGGTGGGCAATGCGCGAATTCATGCCCGGGTTGGACATGAAGAAGGTGTCCATGCGGTCTTTGTAGCCCGCCAAAATCACCACCAAGTCATCGCGTTGGTTCTCCATGACTTGCAACAAAATCTCAATCGCTTCTTGCCCGTAATCACGCTCGTTTTCAGGACGGTAAAGGTAGTAAGCCTCGTCAATGAACAGCACACCGCCCATGGCTTTTTTCAACACTTCTTTGGTTTTGGGCGCTGTGTGGCCAATGTATTGACCGACCAAATCATCGCGGGTGACCGCGACCAAATGGCCGCTTCGCACATAACCGAGTTCGTGCAATATTTGCGCCATGCGCATGGCCACCGTGGTTTTGCCGGTGCCCGGGTTACCGGTGAAACACATGTGCAAAGACGGCGACTGCGCGGCCAGCCCCAAGTTCAAACGCAAGCGGTCGATCACCAACAGCGCACAGATGTCGCGTATGCGTGACTTGACAGGCTTCAAGCCCACCAGGTCACGGTCCAACGCGTCCATCACCTGCTGCACCTGCGTTTGCGCCATGACTTGCGCGACCGTGCGTGCACCCGTGTCTGCCACCGCGGTGTTGACCACGGGCGTGCTTTCGGGGGTGCTGGCTTTGGCAGTGATGCCAGGCAGGTTGTAGGCGGGTGCGTTCATGGTCAAGCCCGCTGGTTTTATTTGCCGTAGCGGCTGTTTTCAGGTTTGTCCATGGCGTAG
Source organism: Burkholderiaceae bacterium (assembly GCA_023262645.1). Taxonomy (GTDB): domain Bacteria; phylum Pseudomonadota; class Gammaproteobacteria; order Burkholderiales; family Burkholderiaceae_C; genus Limnohabitans. The sequence goes on along the minus strand of JALRAA010000236.1, from coordinate 1,008 downwards.
CCATGCGTGGTGTAACGCATGCTGCGGCCTTGGATTTCCTGGCGCTCCAAACGGAAGCCGGGTTCGTTGGGTGGACGGTGCACGATAAAGCTCATCGCCACCGATTCCACGCCGCGCGTCGAGTCAAACGCCATCAAACGAATGTAATGGTTGGGAAAGCTCTTGCGGCAGTTGTTCACTTCCAACAAAACACCCGCGGGGTCTTGCAAATCAAACATGGGCATGCCAAACATGTCCCAGTAGGTATTGCGCGGATGGACGTCGTCCGTGTACTCCACGCTCCATGCATAGCCTTTGCTCAAACCGTATTTGATTTGCATGCTGATTTCAGCGTCGGTCAAGTCAGGCAGAAAGCTGAATTGGCCTTGTGTCAATTTGCCGGTGGGGTTGGTCAACATAACGTGTGCTCCTCAATATCAAGCGACGGAAGGGGTGACGGCAAAGTCGCTGCTGTCGGTGGATTGGTAGTTGAAGCTGATGTCGCCCCAAGTGTCGAGCGCGGCTTGCAATGGCGAGCAATGTTTGGCCGCATTTTTCAAAATGGTCGGGCCCTCTTCCAAAATGTTTTTGCCTTCATTGCGCGCTTTGACCATGGCTTCGAGTGCCACGCGGTTGGCCACCGCACCGGCTTGAATGCCCATGGGGTGACCGATGGTGCCACCGCCAAATTGCAGCACCACGTCGTCGCCAAACAAGTCGATGAGTTGGTGCATTTGGCCCGCATGGATACCGCCCGACGCCACCGGCATTACCTTTTTGGTGTCGGCCCAATCCATGTCAAAGAACAAGCCTCGGGGCAAGTCGGTTTTGGTGTAGCTGTCGCGGCAAACGTTGTAATAGCCTTGCACGGTCATGGGGTCGCCTTCCAATTTGCCAACCGCTGTGCCAGTGTGCAAATGGTCGCAACCGGCCAAGCGCAACCACTTGGCGATGACGCGGAAGCTCACGCCGTGGTTTTTCTGGCGGGTGTAAGTGCCATGGCCTGCGCGGTGCATGTGCATGATCATG
>JALRAA010000235.1 GCA_023262645.1 Burkholderiaceae bacterium | reverse complement strand
GCCTAAACGGGTCATCTCTGCCAAACCGCGTGTGACCAAGGCAGCCCGTGCGTTCATACCCAACTGAAGACCATCGCACAAGCCGGTTGCAATGGCCATGACGTTTTTGACAGCGCCACCGATTTCGACACCGACCACATCGTCATTGGCATAAATACGCAAACTGCCGCCATGAAACGCTTGTACCAAGGCATCGCGGACATGGGCATGCTGACTCGCAGCCACCAGTGCCGCAGGCAAACCCGAGGCCACCTCTTGGGCAAAACTCGGCCCGCTCAACACGCCCGCATGCAAATGGTTGGCCACTTGCTGTTGCACTTCGTGCGCCAGCAAGCCATGGGAGGGCACATCTGCGCTGAGGCTTTGAGTGGCTTCAAATCCTTTGCACAGCCAAGCCACGGGTGTGTGTGCTGCGCATGTGGCCAAATCCGTCAGTAAGCCACGCAACGAGGCCATGGGCACTGCCAACAGCACCAAGTCTGTGGCTGGCAGGAGTTGGTGCAAGGGAGCGTTGCTGAGCGCGATCGAATCGGGGAGTGCGACACCGGGCAAATAGCGTTGGTTGACACGTTGGTGGGCCATGTCTTGCACATGGTCTGCCTGCCTGGCCCACAAGGTGACCGTGTGTCTTTGGCTGGCTTGGATGGCCAGCGCCGTGCCCCAGGCGCCAGCACCGGCGATCAGTAATTTCACTGCAGTTGCTGCTCGGCTTTCATGCGCTGCTGCTGGTCGTACATGGCTTGGAAATTGATTTCTGCCATGTGCACTGGCGGGAACCCAGCACGCTGAATCACGTCAGCGACGTTGCTGCGCAAATAGGGATAGATGATTTGCGGACAGGCAATCCCGGTGATGGGTTGTAACTGTCCTTCGGGCATGTAACGAATTTCAAAAATACCCGCTTGTTTGGCTTCCACCAAAAACATGGTTTGTTCGTTGATTTTGGCGGTGACGGTAGCAGTGACGGTGATCTCGTACACGCCGTCGGCCACTTGCTCAGAATCTAAGCCAATTTGGATGTCGACCGCTGGTTGTTCTTGCGACAACAAAATAGCAGGTGAATTTGGTTGCTCCAACGACAGGTCTTTGAGGTACACACGTTGGATGAGAAATACGGGTTCTAAATTGTCTGCCATGTTGGCTTCCTGACATGAAAAACCCGCTGTGCGGCAAGGCCTGAGCGGGTTAGGTTAAAAAAAAGATTATCTCAGCTCGCTTCTAACAGCGGCAGCAGACCGCCACGGCTGTCCAACGCCATCAAATCGTCACAACCGCCAACATGCACATCACCGATAAAAATTTGGGGAACTGTGCGCCTGCCAGTCAAAGCCATCATGCGGTCACGTTCTTGATCGGACAAATCGATACGCACCTCTTCAATGTGAGACACACCGCGCGATTTGAGAATTTGCTTGGCGCGGATGCAGTAAGGACAAACTGCGGTGGTGTACATCTTGACGGGTGTCATGGTCGTTCTGTGTGAGTGGGTTCAGGTTGTTTTTTCCAAAGGCAAGTTGGCATCTTGCCAATTTTTCAATCCGCCGCCCAAACTGTGGACTTGTTCGTACCCCATTTGCAAGGCGATACGCTGGGCTTTTTGAGAACGCATGCCACTGGCGCACACCAAGATCAAAGGGCGTTTTTTGTCGGGTACGGCTTTGGTGAGTTCGGTGGCGATGTTTTCTACCGCCACATGGCGTGCGCCGATCAAATGTCCGCTGGCAAATTCTTCCGCACTGCGCACATCGACCACATGGGCTTTTTCGCGGTTGATCAACAAGACCGCTTGCGTGGGAGACAGGCCGGGTGTGCCCATGGCTTGCAATGCAGGCAACAACAGCGCCGTGCCAGAAGTCACAGCAACCAGCACCAACATCCAGTTATCGATTAAAAAATTCACGCACTTAACCTCTTTGGTAACAGTGCATTCTAGAATCCTTTTGAATAGTTTTCATTTGCAAGGTTTCTCTTTCATGCACAAGCTTGTACTCATACGCCACGGCGAATCGCTGTGGAACCTGGAAAACCGGTTCACCGGTTGGACCGATGTTGAATTGACCGCCACCGGCGTGGCGCAGGCCAAACAAGCTGGCCTCACCCTCAAAAACCACGGATTCGATTTTGATTTGGGCTACACGAGCATGCTACGGCGCGCCATTCACACCATGTGGCATGCCTTGGACAGCATGGAGCGCAGTTGGTTACCGGTTGCCCACCACTGGCGCTTGAACGAGCGCCATTACGGTGCGCTCCAGGGTTTGAACAAAACCGAAACCGCAGAAAAATACGGTGACGCGCAAGTGCTGGCCTGGCGGCGCAGTTACGACGTACCGCCCCCGGCCTTGAGTCCCGACGATGCCCGATGCGAACGCCACGATGTGCGTTATGCCAAATTGCAACCGGGCCAAGTACCGCTCACCGAATGCCTCAAAGACACCATCGAACGGGTCATGCCTTTTTGGAACGACGCCATTGCACCCGCGATGCGAAGCGGTAAACGCGTTTTGATCAGCGCGCATGGCAACTCCATACGCGCCATGGTGAAATATTTGGACGGCATCTCTGACCAAGACATCGTCGGCTTGAACATCCCAAATGGAGTACCTTTGGTTTATGAGCTGGATGAGAATTTGCGCCCGATCCGGCATTACTATCTTTGACAGCTATGCACGATTTTTTTGTCTCACCCCGCAGGGGTTATGCCCCAAGTTGGTGAAGACAAGCCGCATATAAGCAGTAGACTATCTTCCTATGTCGCCGCATCAGCGACGGTTAAAGATTGGGCAGGGTATATATGGGTCAGAAACTCAAAATTGCAGGTTGGTTGACAGTCGGTGCGCTCACTGGCGCGCTCACCACTTTCTCGCTTCAAACCGTGGCGCGCGCCAACATGACGCCTTTGCCATTGGAAGAACTTCAGCAATTGGCTGCGGTTTTCAGCATGGTCAAGTCTGATTATGTCGAGCCTGTCGACGAGAAAAAACTCATCAACGACGCCATCTCCGGCATGGTGGCCAGCCTTGATCCCCATTCACAATATTTCGACAAAAAATCCTACAAAGAATTCCGCGAAGGCACCACAGGTAAGTTCGTCGGTGTGGGTATTGAAATTTCGCAAGAAGAAGGTTTGGTCAAAGTGGTGTCGCCGATCGAAGGCTCACCCGCTGACCGCGCAGGACTCAAGCCCGGCGACTTGATCACCAAAATCGACGATGCCGTGGTCAAAGGCATGACGCTCAACGACGCGGTCAAACGCATGC
>JALRAA010000234.1 GCA_023262645.1 Burkholderiaceae bacterium | reverse complement strand
AAATGCGCCAACGCTTCAAACGTACCCAACACACTCGCTGCACCGCACATGTCAAATTTCATTTCGTCCATGCCGGGGCCGGGCTTCAAAGAAATACCGCCTGTGTCAAAGGTGATGCCTTTGCCTACCAATACCACTGGGGCTTGTGATGAAGCAGCGCCTTTGTAATGCAAAACGATGAATCGCAATGGCTGCACAGACGCCTGAGCCACTGCCGCAAATGAACCCATGCCCAAGCGCGTGACTTCTTTCAAGCCCAACACTTCGCATGAAACTTTGGCATGCTTGGACAAGGCTTTTGCAGCTTGGGCCAGCATATCGGGGGTGGCATGGTTGGCTGGGCGATTGCCCCATTCTCTGGCCAGTGTCACGCCTGCAATTTGGGCTTTGGCCAGCAAAAAATCAGCCTCGGCTTGCTTGGCATGAGGTACGCCAATCGTCACTCTTGAAATAAGAGAGGCTTTGGCACTGGGCTTGGTGGCCGTGTAAACGTAAGCAGCGTCTGCTGCGGCTTGGGCAGCCACCACCAAGTGTGGCAGATGGCTGTCTTGCAAACAAATGGCTACTTTCGCAGATTTGGATTTTTTGATCGCCTGCACCGCAGAGGTAATGGCTTGCCGCACGTCTTGAGCACGCCCCTGACCTGTTCCCGCAAACACGAGGCGCTGGGTTTTGAGGCCAGGTGGTTTCCACCAGAGCATGCATTGACCCGCCTCGGGGCTGAAATCACCGGACTTTTCCGCCTGGGACAGCATGGTGGCCAATAAGCCCGTGGTTTTGGCTTGTTTCTGAGAAACTAAGACGATGAGTGCGTCGGTCTGAAGTGATGCCGCCTGTGCCCATGTGAGCGTTTGAAGTTCCAAGTTCATAATCAGCCTTTTAAATACCTTCTTGCATGTTATTCGATTCCTCTTTTCGACAAGAACTCGCCAGGTATTTCTGGGCGACGCTGGTGGTTTTAAGCATCATCGTGATCACGGTGTGGTTGATTCGCACATTTGGCGAGGCCTCACTGGGCAAATTCAATCCGCAAGACGTGGGTATTGTCTTGGGCTACACCGCCATGAGCAATTTGCACTCGTTGCTGACCTTGAGTTTGTACATCGCGCTGGTCTCCACGGTATCGCGCATGTACGCAGACAGCGAAATGGTGATTTGGCAAGCCAGTGGACAAAGTGTGCTTTCGCTGCTGACACCTGCACTGCGTTTTTCCATGCCTTGGTTGATCGCTATCACGGCGATGTCATTGATGGCTTGGCCATGGTCTAACCTGCAAATCAAAGAGATGCGTGAACGCTACGAAAAACGTGGCGATTTAGAGCGTATCAAGCCCGGTCAATTTCAAGAATCTGCTGACGGCAAGCGGGTATTTTTTATCGACAATTCGAGCATTGCAGAAAAATCCGGCAACCGTATTTTTGTGGTCTCCAACGAAAACAACACGCAGTCGATTGTGACGGCGCAAACTGGCATCATAGAAACGCGTGAACGCGAACGGTATTTTGTGCTTTCCAACGGTCAACGTATCGAGATCAAGCCAGACAAAAATGAATTCAAATTGATTGAATTTGAAACGCATACATCCAAAATTGACTCTATACCCACGCAACTCAGTTCCGCGGACGCTCAATCGATGCAAGCGTTGGCATTGTTGGCAGAGCCTACCTCGGTCAATATGGGTGAATTGGGTTGGCGTATTGGCATGGCCATAGCCGCTTTTAACTTGGTTATCTTGGCGATTGCGATTCCGTTCATCAACCCTCGAAGCGGCCGTTCAGGTTCGCTGATCGTGACCGTGATCAGTTTCTTCACCTATTACAACTTGGTCAACATGAGCAAATATTGGGTCGCTGGCGGCAAGATCAGTCTGCCCGCCATGTTGGTTACTTTGCATTTGCCTGTGCTGGTGGTTTCACTCTTGGTTCTTTATTGGCGTCAGCAGCAGGGCTTGGTATTTGCAAAACCCCGCAAAACAGTGGCTGTTCAATCGGTAAGCACATGAAAACCATACGATGGATGATTTATCGGGAGGTCATGCAAAAAGTCGGCTTTGCTACTTTGGGCTTTATCGCCTTATTTTTTTTCTTTGACGCCATAGAAGAATTGAGAAGAGTCGGCCAAGGCCCTCAAGGTGGTTATTTGCTCAGGCATGCGTTGTGGTATGTGGTGTTAATGGTCCCCAACCATATCTATGAATTGCTACCCATCACTGTGTTGATAGGAACTATTTTTGTGATGGCCAGATTGGCCCAAAGCTCTGAGTTCACCATCTTGCGAACCAGCGGCCTGGGCCCACTCAAAGCCCTGCGAACCTTGCTTGAAATCGGTTTGATATTCGTGCTGGTCGCCTTTTTGGTGGGGGACTACCTCACACCAGTGAGCAGCCGACAAGCGCAATTGCTCAAAGCCCGCTATTTGGGTCAAACCATCACCAATGGATCATCGGGCGCATGGCTCAAAGAAAACAAAACCCTATCTTCTAGTATCGTGAATGTATTGGCACTCAGCCGTGACGGGCAACTTGGCTCCATCCGTATCTTTGAATTCAACAGCGACGGAAAACTCACCTCCATACTGCAAGCATCCTCCGGTAAGTTTTTAAACACCAACGACGCTTGGCTCTTAACCGATGTGGTGCAAGACAAATTCAACGATGCGATTGACAGCAATCTTGAGCGAAGCACCTACCCCACCTTGAAATGGCCCAACGCGTTGACCGAGGACATGGTGTCGGTGGCGTTGCTCAAACCCGAACGCATGGCGACTTGGGATTTATTCAAATACATCAACCATTTGAAGCGTAACGACCAGGCGTCCCAGCGCTATGAAATTGATTTTTGGAAAAAGGTGTTTTATCCGCTGAGCTGTATCGTCATGGTGGTGCTGGCCTTGCCTTTTGCCTATTTGCATTTGCGCAATGCCAATATGAACACCATGGTGTTTTTTGGCGTGGTGATTGGCATCACCTTTGTGTTGATCAACAACTTATTTGGCTACATAGGAAACCTCAACAGTTGGCCACCGTGGTTGGCCGCCGCCACGCCAGGGTTGGTTTTCACGGCAGGCTCATTGGCGGCGTTCGCCCGACTGGTTTGGAGACATTGATGAAAGCCATCGTCTTATTCGCCCACGGTTCTCGCGATCCCCAATGGCATTTACCCATGGTTGCCGTGAAAGAACGCATCGGCCTATTGCACCCAGAGGCACAGGTGGCGTGTGCTTACCTGGAGTTAAGTACGCCAGACCTGCCAACGGCTGTCGCTGGATTTATTGCGCAA
>JALRAA010000233.1 GCA_023262645.1 Burkholderiaceae bacterium | reverse complement strand
GCCCAAGCCCACCACCTTGTGCGGCGGCAATCCCAGCAGGGATTGCCCTTCCAGCAGCACCTCGCCGTTGTCAGGCTTGATGAACCCCGTCAACAGGTTGTAGAGCGTGGTTTTGCCAGCGCCGTTGGGCCCGAGAATGCCCACGATTTCTCCCGCTTGCAATGTCATGTTGAATTGTTTCAAAACATGCAAACCACCGAAGTGCTTGTCCAGTTGACGGATCTCCAACAGGGCGCTCATGGTTGTTGTCCTTTATGGCGCCATTTGTGCCAAACAGGGGCGATGATGCCGTTGGGCAAGAAAAACAAAATGAATATCAGCAGCATGCTGTAGACCATCAGTCGCCATTCGCCGAAATTTCGAAGCCCTTCGGTCATGACTGTCAGCAGTAATGCGCCGCCCACCGGGCCGTAGATGCTGCCCATACCGCCCACATACACCATGGTGATGATGGTCACCGAGGTCACCACTGCAAAGAGTTGCGGGCTGACCTGCAGCTGATAGTGCGCATACAGCGCGCCGCCCAAACCAGCGAATGCCGCACTGATCACCAGCGAAAAAATTTTGTAATGTGTGATCGGCAGACCTGCAGCCAGACAGGTGGATTCATCGCCACGGATCGCGCGCAATATCAGGCCCCAGCGCGAACGCGCCAGCCACCCGAGCAGCGAGGTGATCACACCCAGCAGCGCCAGCACGAACCAGTAGTAATGCAAATGGTTGGCTATCAATGGTGTGATGTCCTGTATGCCTTCTTCACCGCCGGTGTGTTCCCAAAAAATCAGCATCAGTCTTTGCATGATGACCGCAGAGGACAACATGGCCAAAGCGAAATACGGCCCTTTCAAGCGCAAGGTGGGAAATCCCAGAACCACCGCAAACAGCATGGCTACCAGCATGGATGCGGGCAGACTCCACCAAGGCCCCAAGCCCCATTGCACATTCAAAAAACCTGCGGCATAAGCCCCTACGCCGATGAACAACGAATGCCCAAAATTTTCACGGCCCGTTAAGCCAGACATGAAGTCCCAACTGACTGACCAAATTCCGTAGATGGCAGCGACTGTCAATACGCCCACCAAATAATTGCTGGTGAACACCACAGGCAAGGCCGCCAGCAACCCCAAAGCCACCCAGCCCGCCCAACTGCTAACGGTATCGAGTCCTTTGAATGCTTTCATGGTGCGTTGTGGCCTTTTAAAAAGCGGCGCGTTTGCCAAACAAACCTGCAGGCCGAAACACCAGCATCAACAAGGTGGCCAGTACCGACACAATCTCTGTCCAACTGCCGGAGATGCCATAGGCAACCACCGTTTCTGCATAGCCCAACATGAATGCCGCGGCAATACTGCCTGGGATAGACCCCAAGCCACCAACCACCACAATGGCAAATGCCTTCACGATGGGCAACAAATGCATGGAAGGTTGAACCGATAAAAAAGGCCCCGCCATCACGCCAGCCAAAGCGGCCAAACCTGCAGAAATGCCCATCACCAAAGAAAAAATACGGTCACTGGGAATACCCATGTACTTGGCTGCCAGCGGGTCTTGCGAAATAGCCAATATGGCGCTGCCTAAGCGAGTAAATTGAATGAAGGCATAAAGGCCGCCAATCGCAACCACTGCAACTGCCAATGTCAACAAACGCTGACCCGCGACATCCACGCCCCATACATTGAATTTGGTGTCGATGAAAGCAGGCACATTGCGGTATTCAGAACCAAATGTCAAAAAAAGCACTTGCTCGACCACCAATGCAGTAGCCAGTGAAATCATCAATACGCCTAACTGCGAATGCCGTTGTGGACGAATCAGAATTTTTTCCACCAACATGCCAAACACCGCCACGATGGCTATCGACAACACAGCTGCCAGCCACAGTGGCAAGCCAGCCAGCGTGGTCAATACATAAGCAGAATAGGCCCCCAATGCATAGAACGAGCCATGCGCCAAATTCAGTATGCGAGCCACGCCAAAAATCAACGTGAACCCCACGGCCAACATGGCATAAATGGCGCTGGTGACGGCGCCGTAAATCAATATCTCCACTATTTTTTCATCCAAGGCGGCAAAATAAATTTACCGGTGCGCAATTCTTTCGGGTAAATCACCGCACGTTCACCTTTTTCTTGCCATTGAACAAACATGAAGTTGACTTTGCCCTTGCCAGTTTGTACATCGTGCATTTCGTCAAAAGTGATCTCACCGGCCACACCTTCGTATTTGGTTTTCTCCAATTCTTTGATCACCTTTTCTGTATCGAAACTGCCAGCACGTTTCACAGCTTCGGCATAAATAAACACCGAGTCATACGCAAAGAAGGCTGAGTACACCGGAAAGTTGGCTGAATTCTTTTTGAACTCATCAAAGAACGGAACCGTTTTTTTGGTGATCGGCGCGCGCACTGCAAAGTTGGCTGAAATTTCTGAAATAGATTTGCCACCGATGCGCGTGAAGAAATCGCCGTCCATGCTTTTGACATCGATACCGCCATAGGGGACAGGCACTTGGGCATCGTGCCATTGTTTGGCAAACACATCGCTGGAAGCATGTGACAAGATGACCACCATGTACTGTGCGCCACTGGATTTGACCTTGGCTAACAAAGGTGAAAAGTCAGACGTTTGCGTGTCAAACAATTCGGTCATGCGGATGTCTGCGCCCACCTCTTTGGCGCCTTTTGACAAGATAGGCACCAAGTCTTGTACCCATTTGGCGTTTTCGCCGACGATGGCAATGTTTTTGTAGCCCAGTTCACCAATGACAAAGTTGGAAATGAAGTCAACCAAAGCGCGTGCCTGATGCGCAGAATTGACAGGCCCAACACGGAATATGTATTTGTAGTTGTCGTAGTCTTGTTTGACTTTGTTCGTGATAGAGGGGGAGGCGGCACCTACACCGAGATAAATGGTTTTGGCTGCAGAAATATGCGGCAGTTGAGCGAGCGTCACACCGCTGGTGTAGCCGCCAATCAGCACATCTACTTTTTCATCAGCGGTCAATTTTTTGATGGCGCTGATACCTGTTTCAGGGTTTTCGGTTTCATCAGCCGAGACAAATTCAAATTTGCGGCCCAGTACGCCCCCCTTTTTATTGATCTCATCCACCGCCATTTTGACGGCGGTGAGCGTGTCACGGCCTACTTGCAATTGCACCGATGTTGGTACGCCTATGCGAACCGGTTTGTCTTGCGCAGCAACAAGCTGGCTTTGAAGCAAGCCGCAAAACAACAGACACCATGCAGTTGTCCAACGAAAAAATTGATGAGAAAAAAAATGTGACACAGCCGATTCCTTTGCCAGAGACGCCT
>JALRAA010000232.1 GCA_023262645.1 Burkholderiaceae bacterium | reverse complement strand
AAAGACGCGCCAGGCGGCGCAACATTCTTTGGTGCCAGCAAAGTTGTTCACCCAGTGATTGCTGAAGCCTGCGTTGATTTTGCATGGAGCGCAAGCCCACGAGTTCTTTGTCGGTCCAGCCGGTCATTTGGCAAAAAGCGGCGTTCACATAGGTAATTCGGCCGTTCATGTCCATGGCCCGCATGCCAGTCAAGATTGAGTTTTCCATCGCGCGACGGAAATTGGTTTCAGCGACCAAGGCCTCTTGCGCTTGCAAGCGGCGGCGTGTGTGCCGCCAAGTGCCAATCAACATCCAGGTGGTCATGCCACTGAGCAGCAGCACCAACCAAAACAAACCGCTGCCAATCAGCACCTGCGATGTGCGATAGGCTTGCGCGCGCAATTGCAAGCTGTTGCCAACCGTGGACACTGGCACGCTGTATTCATAGGCTTTGCTTTCCCAAGGCGCATAGTCAAACACCCCGCCACGTGGCTTGATGCTTTGTCCAGCAAGCAAATTGTTGTCCGCATCTACCAAGGCCACAGCGTGACGGGCGGTCACTTCGGTGGGAACCGCAAAACGCAGCAAGTTTTCGAGGTTGTAATCCACCAGCACAACGCCTTTGAAGTTTTCGTTGTTGAAAACCGGAATATGCAGTTGCATGTGTGGTTCTTGCAGGCCCGAGCCGTCATCGATCTTCAACATCATGGGCGGCGAGTAAATCGAGCGGCGAATTTCTTTGGCGATCAAAAATGACTCACCGGTTTGCGGGTGGTCCAACAGGTCGCTGGAGCGGGGAAACGGTTGCCATTGGGCAGAACCCGAGGTGTAGCTAGAGCGTGTGTGACGGTATTGGTCAATCCAACTGATGCTGGCGAGTTCCGGGTACTGCTTAACCAGGTCCATCGCAGATGCTGAAAATTCTTGGGCGGTGTATTTGTCGTTCCCCACTTCACGCGCCATGCGCAACATTTGTTCTTGTTGCTCGAGCAAATGCAAGCGCATTTTTTGGTTGGCATATTCCAAGTCTCGTTGAACGCTTTCTTGTTCGCGTTCGCGTTCCTCAATGCGCAAATAACCCACACTGCTGACGATGGTGAGCAAAAAAATTCCGACCGCTGCCATCGGGGCGATCATGGCCACCCGGTCTTGTCGACTCGGGCTTTGGCGCTTCCACCATGCGACCCAACGCGAGGTCACTGGCTTGAGAAATTTGCTTTTGATCACAGGTCGAGTTTAGGTCAAGCCAACAGGTAGGGTTATTATTTTTCACTATATGAAATTCAATAGCGCAATTTGAAATTGTGTCAAAATGCGACCATCATGCCAGTGGTAAGGACCCGGCCAAATCAAGGAGACCCCCATGTCTGCATTGCCCGATAACCTGCGCACGTTTGCATCAAACGACAGCGATTCCCAAGAAACCCGCGAATGGATGGATGCACTCTCTGCAGTCATCGCTTCCGAAGGCCCTGACCGGGCCCACTTCTTATTAGAGCAACTCCTTGAACACGCCAGAGAAAACAGCATCGACATGCCGTTCTCTGCCAACACGGGCTATGTCAATACGCTCGAACCGGACCAAGAGGAGCGGTGTCCCGGCAATATCGAGATTGAAGAACGTTTACGCGCTTACATGCGCTGGAACGCCATGGCGATGGTGGTCAAAGCCAACCGTCACAACCCGGCAGATGGCGGCGACTTGGGCGGCCACATCGGTTCATTCGCGTCACTGGCCCACATGTTTGGCGCAGGCTTCAACCATTTTTGGCATGCTGAAAACGAAAACCATGGCGGTGACTTGCTCTATATACAAGGGCACGTGTCTCCCGGCGTGTATGCACGGGCTTATTTAGAAGGCAGACTGACCGAAGAGCAATTGCTCCATTTCCGCCAAGAAGTCGATGGCAAAGGTTTGTCGAGTTATCCGCACCCCAAGCTGATGCCAGAGTTTTGGCAGTTCCCCACGGTTTCCATGGGCTTGGGCCCATTGATGGCGATTTACCAAGCGCGTTTTTTGAAGTATTTGCATGCGCGTGGCATTGCCAACACAGAAAACCGAAAGGTGTGGGTGTTTTGTGGCGACGGCGAAATGGACGAAGTGGAATCGTTGGGCGCCATTGGTTTGGCGGCCCGCGAAAAGCTCGACAACCTGATTTTTGTCATCAATTGCAATTTGCAACGCTTGGACGGTCCGGTGCGCGGCAACGGAAAAATCATCCAAGAACTGGAAAGCGAATTCCGAGGGGCGGGTTGGAATGTGCTTAAGCTGATTTGGGGCAGCAACTGGGACCCGCTGCTGGCCCGCGACAAAGACGGCGCCTTGCGCCGCATCATGATGGAAACCGTGGATGGCGATTACCAAGCTTTCAAAGCCAATGACGGTGCTTATGTCAGAAAACATTTCTTTGGCCGCGATCCACGCACCTTAGAAATGGTCGCCAAAATGAGCGACGACGATATTTGGAATTTGCGCCGTGGCGGCCACGATCCGCAAAAGGTGTACGCCGCCTACGCTGCGGCCGTGAAACACAAAGGCCAGCCCACCGTGTTGTTGATCAAGACGGTCAAAGGCTTTGGCATGGGCACCTCTGGCGAAGGCAAGAACACGGTTCACCAAACCAAGAAACTGACCGACGACGATATCAAGGCGTTTCGCGATCGCTTCAATATTCCGATTCCCGACAGCGAACTGTCGAAGCTGCCGTTTTACAAACCCGCAGATGACACGCCTGAAATGCGTTATTTGCACGAGCGCAGGCAAGCGCTGGGTGGCTATTTGCCGCACCGCCGCACCAAAGCCGACGAGCATTTCACGGTGCCGAGTTTGGAGGTGTTCAAGGCCATCACCGAACCCACCGCCGAGGGCCGCGAAATTTCCACCACGCAAGCCTATGTGCGGTTCTTGACGCAGCTATTGCGCGATCAAGCCTTGGGTAAGCGTGTGGTGCCCATTCTGGTGGATGAAGCGCGTACCTTTGGCATGGAAGGTTTGTTCCGACAAGTGGGTATCTATAACCCAGATGGTCAGCAATACACCCCTGTCGACAAAGACCAGGTGATGTTTTACAAAGAAGACAAAGCGGGACAAATTCTGCAAGAGGGCATCAACGAAGCCGGTGGCATGAGCAGTTGGATCGCGGCGGCCACGTCGTATTCGACGAACAACCGCATCATGATTCCGTTCTATGTGTACTACTCGATGTTCGGTTTCCAGCGCATAGGCGATTTGGCTTGGGCGGCGGGCGACATCATGAATGAAAAACTCAATCCCAAAAGATTCAACAAAATCGTTAGATATTTCCAATAATCTTTTTCGGATGTCATCACGCATAACATAAGTCTTACCCGA
>JALRAA010000231.1 GCA_023262645.1 Burkholderiaceae bacterium | reverse complement strand
CTGTCAGCCGTCCGTCATCCAACACCTGCAACAAAATATTGAATACATCAGGATGGGCTTTTTCAATTTCATCCATCAATATCACAGAGTAAGGTTTGCGTCTGACCAACTCTGTCAAATAGCCACCTTCGTCATAGCCCACATACCCCGGTGGAGCGCCTATCAACTTGCTGACCGAATGCTTCTCCATGAATTCACTCATGTCGATGCGGATCAAGTGATCTTCGCTGTCAAACAAAAAACCGGCCAAAGATTTACACAGCTCTGTTTTTCCCACCCCCGTGGGACCCAGGAATAAAAACGATCCGGTAGGTTTAGAAGGATCGCTCAGGCCCGCACGCGAACGCCTGATGGCATTGGCAACCGCTTGAATGGCTTCGTCTTGGCCCACCACGCTTTCATGCAAGCTGTCTTCCATGCGAAGCAGTTTTTCGCGCTCGCCTTGCATCAATTTGGATACGGGAATGCCTGTCGCACGGGCAACCACTTCAGCAATTTCTTCGGCCCCCACTTGGGTGCGCAGCAACCTTGCGGTCATGGGTTGAGAGGAAGAATTTTGCTCGTTGGCGTTGGCTTCCTTCAACCGCTTTTCGAGTTCAGGCAATTTTCCATACTGCAGCTCAGCGACTTTGTTGAAATTCCCTTGTCGCTTGAACTCTTCCATCTGCATCTTGCATCGCTCAATTTCTTCTTTCAGCAATGCACCGCCCTGCGCTTGCGCTTTTTCTGATTTCCAAATTTCTTCCAGATCTGCATATTCCAATTGCAGTTTGACGATCTCTTCTTCAATGATCGCCATGCGTTTTTGAGAAGCTTCGTCTTGTTCCTTGCGCACAGCTTCGCGCTCAATTTTCAGTTGTATCAAGCGACGGTCAAGCTTGTCCATCACTTCTGGTTTTGAATCGATTTCGATCTTGATTTTTGCTGCCGCTTCATCAATCAAATCGATCGCCTTGTCAGGCAAAAATCGATCGGTGATATAGCGGTGTGACAGTTCTGCGGCGGCCACAATCGCAGGGTCTGTGATTTCCACGCCATGATGGACTTCGTATTTTTCTTGCAAGCCTCGCAAAATGGCGATGGTGGCTTCTACGGATGGCTCGCCGACCATGATTTTTTGAAATCTTCTTTCAAGCGCTGCGTCTTTTTCGATGAATTTTCTGTATTCATCCAAAGTGGTTGCGCCTACACAATGCAGTTCGCCACGCGCCAGTGCCGGCTTGAGCATGTTGCCCGCATCCATAGCACCTTCGGCTTTACCCGCGCCCACCATGGTGTGCAATTCATCAATAAATACGATGGAATTTCCCTCGTCTTTGGCGAGTTCACTCAATACGTTTTTGAGTCTTTCTTCAAATTCACCCCTGAACTTGGCACCAGCAAGCAAAGACGCCATGTCCAAAGATAAAACCCGCTTGCCTTTCAAAGAATCAGGCACTTCTCCAGCGACGATACGTTGCGCCAAGCCCTCCACAATGGCTGTTTTTCCCACGCCGGGCTCACCGATCAACACAGGGTTGTTTTTACTGCGCCGTTGAAGCACTTGGATCGCGCGGCGAATTTCGTCATCGCGACCGATCACAGGATCGAGCTTTCCCTGTCTTGCCCGCTCTGTCAGATCTAGGCAATACTTTTTCAAAGTTTCGCGTTGACCTTCAGGATCAGCAGTTTTGACAGCTTCTCCACCTCTGACCGCTTCAATGGATTTAAGCAAACTTTGTTTGTTCAGGCCATGGGTTTTGGCTTTGCTGGCTAATTCAATTTTGGCGTCGCAAAGCGCCAGAAAAAACAATTCACTGGCGACAAATTGGTCGCCCCTTTTGATCGCGTCTTTTTCTGCAGCTTGCAGCAACGTGATCAAGTCGCGCCCGACTTGCACCTGCTCTTGCCCTTGAACGGTAGGCAGTTTGACCATGGCCTCTTCGCTGTCTTTGAGCAGGCCGTTGATATTGACACCAGAACGCATCAAGATAGCTCGCGGCCCGTCATCCTGCTTAAGCATGGCGACAACCAAATGTGCGGGTTCTATGTAGGCATGATCTGCACCCAGCGCCAATGTCTGGGCATCTGACAAAGCCTCTTGAAATTTGGTGGTTAATTTATCGAGCCGCATGTTGTCCTCACAAAGGGGTATCTTGTCAGGTAGTTGCGGCGATTTCCTTGTATTTCAATGTAAATCAAAAGCGTTATATTCAAAGGGCTGCATTTTTCGCTTCGATGCCCCATCGCTGCAATGCCTGGTCGTCACTGACGCGGGCATCCACCCATCGGTGTCCTTGGGGTGTGGCTTCTTTTTTCCAAAACGGTGCTTGCGTTTTCAGGTAGTCCATCAAAAATTCACAGGCTTGAAAACTTTGACCACGGTGCGCAGATGTGACGGCCACCAAAACAATTTGGTCCAATGGCATGAGCAAACCAATGCGGTGGATAACCTTTGCACCTTTAATATCAAATCGTTTTCGCGCTTCATCCAGCATTTTGTGAATGGACGCTTCTGTCATACCGGGGTAATGCTCTAGTTCGAGGGAAGACACGGCGTCGCCTTCATTTCGGTCTCGCACAGTTCCCACAAAACTGCAAACCGCACCTACAGATTTGTCGCCTTTTCGCAGTGACGCAATTTCAGAACTGAGATCAAAGTCCTCGGTTTGTATCGATACATCAAATCGCATCATCAACCCCCTGTGACAGGAGGGAAAAAAGCCACCTCGGCGTTCTCGGTCAATGGCGTGTTGTCATCGCACACCTGTTGGTTGAGTGCCATTCGAATGGCTTTGCCTGCAGACAAGCCGTTGCTGTAGTTTTCCCCTTTGCTGATCAACTCCATGCGCAAAGCTGCCAGATCTGC
Source organism: Burkholderiaceae bacterium (assembly GCA_023262645.1). Taxonomy (GTDB): domain Bacteria; phylum Pseudomonadota; class Gammaproteobacteria; order Burkholderiales; family Burkholderiaceae_C; genus Limnohabitans. The sequence continues at coordinate 511 of JALRAA010000231.1, read as the reverse complement.
ACTTTGTGTGTCGATGGTTTCTTGCGACAGCCCAATGTGCTCACGCACAGAGGCGAAATAACGGACAGTGATTTTCATGACATCAATTCAAAAAATGGAATAAATCCAACGGTATCCCCTGGGCGAATGGTATTACCCGGTGGATTGTCGACCAAGCCATGCGCCCATACCGCGGAGGTCAGCACGCCAGAACCTTGGTTATCGAACAAATCTAAACCACCGGATGCATTGCGCTTGACACGCAAAAATTCTCGGCGCTTGTCAGCCTTTGGCCATGAGAAATCTGCGCGCATGGCATAGGGTTGGATCGAGGATGCGTGAACCCCTTGCATATTCAAAATGAAAGGACGTGCCAACAGCAAAAATGTGACAAAACTGGACACAGGATTTCCTGGTAACCCAATGAAATGCGTCATTTTTTGATGGGGATTCAATTGCCCGTAAGCAAACGGTTTACCGGGCTTGATGGCCAATGACCACAGTTGCAATTCACCCAATGATTGAATGGCCG
>JALRAA010000230.1 GCA_023262645.1 Burkholderiaceae bacterium | reverse complement strand
CATGAGGAATACATCGACGGGTCCTTTAGACATACCAGCCACCGCGCCAATGACCACACCAAAAGTGATGGCAATCAGCATGGCCGCCAAGCCAACGGCCAAAGAGATGCGGCCACCGTACAGAATTCTCGCCAACAAATCTTGGCCCAAATCATCGGTGCCCAAAGGATGCGCCCATGAGGGGCCTTGCATGCGTGCACCAAAATCAATTTCATTGATGGGCACACGCCACAACCAAGGTCCTAACACCACAGCCAACACAATGATGCTGAGCACCACGGTGCACAGCACAGCCAATTTGTGACGCTTAAAACGACGCCAGGCTTCTTTGCCTGGCGAGTGCGCTGCTGCTTTGGCCCCTGAGGCCTTGGCGTCAGCTGAAGGAGATGCGAGGGTCGAGCCAGCCATACAAAATATCTGCCAAAAGATTACACGCAATCACCAAGGTGGAGAAAACAAAGGTCACCGCCATGACAACAGGCGTGTCATTGGCCAACATCGAACTGATGATGAGTGAACCGATGCCAGGAATTCGGAAAATTTGTTCCGTGACAATGGCACCGCCAAAAATAGCAGGCATCTGCAACGCAACCAAAGTGACCACAGGGATCAGTGCGTTGCGCAACACGTGTTTGGTGATCACCACTTTTTCAGCCAAGCCTTTGGAGCGCGCCGTGGTGACGTAATCCAATCGAATGACATCCAGCACGGCTGAACGAACATAACGAGTCCAGGCACCCGCTTGAAACAAGCCCAACACTGTGACTGGCATGATCATTTGCTTGAAGTGTTCCCAAAAGAAGTTAAAGCCCGTATCAGGGATGTCTGCACGGTAGACGAAAGGCAGCCAGTCTAGGTGAATGCTGAAGAACAAGATCAGCAAAATGCCAGTGAAGAAAGTTGGTAGAGAAAAGCCTATGAAGGCCAAAGTGCTGGCAACTTGGTCAAACAGCGAATAGGGACGGGTAGCGGCATAAACGCCAACAGGAATCGCCACACACAATGCCAAAATCTGCGAGGATCCAATCACCAACAAGGTGACTGGAATGCGCTGCAAGATGAGTGTTTCAACGTTGATTCGACTGATGAAGGAATACCCCCAATCGCCTTGGAACATGGCCATGAGCCAGTTCCAATAGCGAACCAAGAGCGGATCGTTCAAGCCGAACTTTTGTCGCAAGGCCTCGGCCACTTCGGGTGGGATGTTGGGGTTAGAGACCAACTCCGCAAATGGGTCACCCGGTGCCATGGCCAAGACCGTGAACAGCACCAAACTGATGCCCAGCAAGCTGGGCACGGCGATCAACAACCGCCGCAAAATGTAACGAAACATAGGGCCTTGATTAAGATTTGTACCAGTCTTTCAACAGCCACAAGTCATTGTCCCAACCGGACAAAGGTGCCACAAGGTTTCTAACCATGCCCGCAGTTCTGGGACGATAAACCAGTGGAATGATGGCGATGTCATTGACGGGCATGTCGTTCATCTTCACAAACATGTCTGCTCGCTTGACTGGGTCCATTTCCGATTGCGCAGCCAAGTAAATTTTGTCGTACTCGGGGTTGCTGTATCGGGTGGAATTGCGACCCAACCATTTGTTGGCTTTGGTTGCAAACTGCGAAGACAAGTACTGATTCATGAAAATTTCAGGATCAGGTTGGGGCATGGTGGTGGTAAACATCTGCACGTCAGCAAAGAATTTCGTATAGGTGTCAGGGTTGGCGGGGTCAGACGAGAAATACACCGAGGCAGGCACCGATTTCAATTCAAAATCAATACCAGCTTTTTGCGCAGCTTGCTTGATGATTTGCTGCGTCTTTTGACGAGGACCGTTGATGGACGTTTGGAACACAAGCTTCAATTTCTTGCCCCCCTTTTCACGAATGCCATCGGCGCCCTTTTTCCAACCAGCGGCCTCAAGCACCTGATTGGCTTTGTCCACATTGAACTCGTACTTGGTATTTTTTGAAACAAAACGCTGTGGATTGTTCAAAAAGTTGGACGTGGCAATGCCAGTGCGACCATAGATGTATTTTTGAACACCCTCACGGTCCACAACCAAACTGATGGCCTGTCGGACAGCCATCTCAGACAAGATGGGGTGCTTGGATTTGGCGTGAGCGCGCTCCCCCTCGGTTTCAGTCCATGGATCGGCCATGTTCAGTTGAATGAACTCAATGTTACCGCCAGGCACGATATTGGTCCTGCCTTTACCACCTTGTTCTAGGCGCAACAGCAATTCGTCTTCAACTTGCAAATTCCAAGCGTAGTCGTATTCGCCAGTTTGAAGCACAGCGCGCGCTGCTGAAACGGCGTCACCACCACCCTTCATCTCAATGCTGTCGAAATAAGGTCGATTGGGTTCGTGGTAATCGTTGTTGATCACACCACGCAGCATGTCACCGGGTTTGAAGTCGGTGAATTTGTAGGGCCCAGTGCCAACGGGCTTTAAATTGGCAGGCGCATCGCGCGAAGTACTTCCTTTGTAGGATTCAAAAATGTGCTTGGGAATGATCATGCCAGCAGCGCTGACAAATGGATCGGCCCAGAAAGGCGATGCTTTGGTGTATTCGACTTTGACCGTATGCGAATCAACTTTGGAAACTTTGACGTCAGCGTAAGAACCACGGGTGTAAGCAGAAGTGGCGACATCGGCGGCATAGGCAGCAGTGAACACCACATCGTCTGCTGTGAAGGGTTTACCGTCGTGCCACAACACATTCTTTTTGAGCTTCCATGTGATGGTTTTACCGTCTTTTGAAACACCACCATTTGCGGCAGAGGGAACTTCGGCTGCCAAGATCGGCACCATGTTGCCATCGTGATCCCAAGCGCCCAAAGGCTCATAAAAAATTCGAGAGCCCTCTTGGTCTTTGGTGCCGCTGGCAAAGTGGGGTTGCAGCAAAGTGGCGCCTTGCCACCACAGCAACTTCAAGGGACCGCCGCCACCGCGCTTGGTGGGTTTGTAATTCGACGCGGTTTGGGCTTGCGCCAAGCCAGAGGTCAAGAGCATTTGAGCGGCCATCGGCGTCAGGTCGAGCGGATTGGACGGTGCGACGATGCCCTGCATGTCATGGCGTTCGAGAACAGCAGCCAGCGCCGACCGGTCCCGGTCATCGAGCGCGCAGAGACGCCCGGTGTTCGCGTCGCCCAGCGAGTCGACACTGCCGACCGTCTCGTAGCCGGCATTGGTGACGATGGCGATCTTGCCGAGCGTCCGCATGTCGGGATAGGCGGACATCCACTTGAGGACCGCGTTGAACTGGTTGAAGGTCTCGGTGAGAACCGCGCCCGCCTTGTGCAGCAGTCGCCTTTGTACGTGGTAGTCGCCGGTGAGGGCGCCCGTGTGACTCGCCGCGGCGGTCCCGCCGAGCTTCGAGCG
>JALRAA010000022.1 GCA_023262645.1 Burkholderiaceae bacterium | reverse complement strand
CCCTTTGCGCCCGCGCGGGGTTCACAGCGCGGCATTTCCCAAGGCCGCTTAAGCAGGAATTTCTCGCTGGTTAAGAGGCACAAATGACCTCTTTTTGGTTATAAATACCGCCACATACCGCCAATAAATATTAACCTTTTGCTGTTTTTTTAGCAAAGGAAAAGGGATGAAAAAAGTTTGGACAAGGTGCGTATGGGTGGGCGCATGTGCGTTGTTGTCATGCGGGGTGAGCGCACAAACGTTGCGGGCAGACGCGCCCCGCGCTTATCAGTGGCTGCTTGAAGTCGGTGGCAACAAAGGGGGCGATTTGATGGCCAATGGCACTTACGCCAACACCGGCGGCAAATGGGATGTGTATGCGGGTGATGGTTTGCAAGGTGGCATCGGTTTGCAATATGCCTTCAACGATACCTTGGCGATGCAATTCAGCGTTTCTTATTTGGTTGACACCACGCAAGGCGCTAACGGTGACATAGCGTTCAAGCGCACGCCTGTGGAGCTGATGTTGATACACAACTTGAATGAGCGCTGGCGCATCGGCGGTGGATGGCACCAGTCGTTTTCATCGAAACGCAGCAACACGGGCGTGGCTTCATTTTTAGGCACCGAAAACTTCACCTCAACACCCGGGGCGGTGGTGCAGTTGATGTATTTTTTCAAACCGTACAAAAACCTCAAACAACCCGGCGATGAAATCAACACTGGCCTGGGCTTGCGTTGGGTCACCGAGGAATTCAGGTCGCAGCGGACTTCGCGCACCTACCAGGCGGACCACATGGGGGTGTTTTTAAGCCTGTATTTTTGAGGCATGCAAGTGAGTTGCAGGCCATGTGGTGCAGTACATGCGGTTTGGCACAAATTTGTTCAGTTGCCTGCAACTCTGCTGGTTTTTTCTAACGCCAGCGCCATGGTTTTGCCCAATTCAACCCCCCATTGGTCATACGCATGGATGCCCCAGACAGCGGCTTGGCAAAACACTTTGTGTTCATACAAGGCAATCAGTGCGCCCAATGCAAAGGGCGTGAGTTGATCCATCCACAACATGCTGCTGGGCACATTCCCTGGAAAGCTGCGGTGCGGTGCCAGCGCTTGCGCTTGTTCCACCGACAGCCCATCCGCGATCAACTGTTGCAAAGTGTCTTCTGGGGTTCTGCCCAGCGCCAGCGCTTGGGCCTGTGCTTGCATATTGAGCAACACCACGCGTTGGTGTTCGGCCGACAAAGGCATGCCGGCATAGCCGTGGCGCACACCGATGAAGTCCACCGGCACCAGGTGGCTGCCTTGGTGCAACAGCTGGAAATAAGCGTGCTGCCCATCATTGCCCAAACCGCCCCACAGCACAGGCGCAGTTGCGACATGACAAACGCTGCCGTCTGTGTGCACACGTTTGCCGTTGGACTCCATGTCTTGTTGCTGCAAAAAAGCCACCAGCTTGCCCAGCGCCGAGTGATAGGGCGCGATATGGTGCGTGGTGGCACCTAAAAAGTTGCGGTTCCAAATGCCAAACAAAGCCATCATCAACGGCATGTTGTTGGCCACGGCCGTGTGCAAAAAATGCTGGTCCATGGCGTGTGCACCGTCCAGCATCTGCAAATACGCGTCGGTGCCGATGGCCACCACCAAAGGCAAGCCGATGGCAGACCACAGCGAATAACGCCCACCTACCCAATCCCACAAATGGAAACAACGCTCGGCATGGAACCCCAGCGTCTGCGCCAACGCAGGTTTGGCGGTGACCGCCACCAGATGTTGGTGGCATTGATCGGCAGGACAACCTCCGTCTACCAACCAGCGTTTGGCTGAGGCGAACAGCGTCAAGGTTTCTTGGGTGGTGAAGGTTTTGCTTTGCACCACAAACAAGGTGCGCGCAGGGTGCAGTGCAGACAGGGTTTTGGCCAGCTGCCAAATGTCGACATTGGACACGTAATGCACTTGCACCGGTGGGGGATGGAAGCCATCGGCGCTGGGCCACAGGGCTTCGGTGGCCATGCGCGGGCCGAGGTCCGAACCTCCAATGCCGAGGTTGACCACATCGGTGATGGGTTCGCCGGTGTGGCCAGTGATTTGACGGTGTCGCAGGGCTTGCGCAAACGCGGTGTAACGCGTCAATTCGACAGACACCGCATGAGAAATCGCCGCGCCCCATGGCGGCGTGTTTTGTGCACGACCACGCAAGGCCACATGCAACACCGCGCGGTCTTCGGTGCGGTTGATGTGTTCGCCGCGAAACATGGCTTGCGCTTTGTCCAACACCTGCGATTCTTCAGCCAGTGCATGAAGCGCAGACAAGATGTCCGCATTGACGCGTTGGTGCGAAGCGTCCAGCGACAAGCCTGCGGCTTGGTATTGCAAACCACGGCTGCGACCGGGTTGTGGGAGCAAATCGCGCAAATGGACAGCTGGCGCTTGTGCCAATGTTTGCAATTGTTGCCAGGCTTGGCGTTGCTCGGGGCGGACAAACAATGAGGTGTTCATAGGGCTATCGATAGAAAAAGCAAACAGGCAGACTGGTCATCACGCGGCCAGCGCCACCGCTTGTTGCGCCAATCGGGTGATGTGTGCCCAGTCCCCGCGCGCCACGGCATCGGCCGGGGTGATCCACGACCCGCCCACCATGGCGACATTCGGTTCGCGCAAATACGCTTGCATGTTGGCGGGTGACACACCGCCGGTAGGGCATAACTGCATGTCTGCAAACGGGCCGTTCAAGGCTTTGACCATGCCCAAGCCACCGCATTGTTCGGCAGGAAACAATTTGACCAGCGAAAAGCCGTGGGCTTGTGCGCGCAACAGTTCACCCGGTGTCATCACGCCGGGAATGAAGGGCAAGCGCGCATCCATGGCGGCTTGTACCAGCGCATCGGTGAATCCCGGGGACAACGCAAACCGCGCGCCCGCAGACTGCACCCGGTGGATATCGTCAGTGTGCCGCACGGTGCCTGCGCCGACTTGCATGTGCGGCACATGTTTGGCGATGGCTTCAATCGCCGCCATGCCGGCCGGATGGCGCAATGTCACTTCCATCACATCGATGCCGCCTTCGAGCAAAGCATGCGCCATGGGCACGGCATGCTCGACATGGGTGATGACAATGACAGGCACCACCTTGGAAGAAAAAACGGGGCGCATGCTGGGATTCGGTTCTCTCATGGTTGCTCAATCACAGTATCGGACAACGCCGGCATGGCGGCGAGCAAGGGCGAAGCGCCTTCTTCGGCCAGCGCGGCATGTTGGCGAAACAAACCAAACAGACCTTGGCCACTTTGCCACAGCTCGTCTTTTGCACGTTCGGGCAATGGTCGGGAGGCCAGTTCGGCGTCGCTCACTTCCAGCGTCAACACGCCAGTGTTGCAGTTCAGGCAGACCATGTCGCCATCGCGCACTTTGGCCACCATGCCGCCATTTTTCGACTCTGGGCTGAGGTGAATGGCGGCAGGCACTTTGCCCGAAGCGCCAGACATGCGTCCGTCGGTGACCAAGGCCACGCGAAAGCCTTGGTCTTGCAGCACGCCCAGCAGGGGGGTGAGTTTGTGCAGCTCCGGCATGCCGTTGGCTTGTGGCCCTTGTTCGCGCACCACGGCGACGAAGTCGCGGTTCAATTGGCCGTCTTTGTAAAGCTGTGCCAGCGCTTGCTGGCTCTCGACCACCACGGCCGGCGCCCGCACCTCGCGGTGCTCTGGTTTCACCGCGGAGACTTTCACCACGGCTCGGCCCAAATTGCCGGTCAGCAAACGCAAGCCGCCATCGGGACTGAATGCGCGCTGCACCGGCCGCAACACGTCTTCGTCCGCCGAAGCCGTCGGCGCATCGCGCCAACGCAATTGGTCGCCATCCAAAAAAGGTTCTTGTGTGTAGCGGCGCAGACCGGCGCCCATCACCGTGTGAACATCGTCATGCAGCAAACCAGCGTCCAACAATTCTCGAATGACAAAACCCATGCCGCCAGCGGCATGAAAATGGTTGACATCGGCGGAGCCATTGGGATAGACGCGCGCCAGCAAGGGCACTGCTGCTGACAGGTCGGAAAAATCGTCCCAATTGATGGCCAGACCGGCCGCCCGGGCCATGGCCACCAAATGCAAACTGTGGTTGGTCGAGCCGCCGGTGGCCAACAAACCCACCATGCCGTTGACGATCACTTGGGCATTGGTTTGAAAACCCATGCCGCTGTCGGCTTGCTGGGTCAATGCCACCGCTTGTCGCACAGCGGCTTGCGTCAATGCCAAGCGTAACGGTGTGTCCGGGTTGACAAACGACGAACCTGGCAGTTGCATGCCCATGATTTCCATCAGCATTTGGTTGGAATTGGCCGTGCCGTAAAACGTACAGGTGCCGGCACTGTGATAGGCCGCTTGTTCGGCTTGCAGCAATGTCTGTCGGTCAACCAAGCCTTGGGTGAATTGTTGTCTGACACGTGCTTTTTCGCTGTTGGACAAACCGCTGGTCATGGGCCCTGCGGGCACGAACACCATGGGCAAATGGCCAAACTGCAGCGCGCCCATGAACAAACCGGGAACGATTTTGTCGCAAATGCCCAGCAACAAACCTGCGTCAAACACGTTGTGGGACAAACCCACAGCCGTGGCCATGGCGATCACATCGCGCGAGAACAGCGACAAGCCCATGCCGTCTTCACCTTGCGTGATGCCGTCGCACATCGCAGGCACACCGCCCGCCACTTGAGCCGTTGCGCCATGGGCGCGTGCCGCTTCACGCAACACTTGCGGATAGTGTTCGTAAGGTTGATGCGCCGACAGCAAGTCGTTGTAGGCGGTGATGATGCCCAGGTTGGGTTGTCGCTGCGCGTGCAACACCAACTTGTCGTTGGCGGGCATGGCCGCGTAAGCATGTGCGGCATTGGCACAACCCAGACCCGCACGGTAGGGCCCTGGTCGGCGGGCTTGCCGCAGGTGTGCCACATAAGCCTCGCGCAACACGGCGCTGCGCGCTTGGATGCGTTCGGTGACTTCGGTCAATACGGGATGCATGGGTCAGCTTTCTTCAAACCAGGTCAAACCATCACGCGCCATCAATGCAGATGACGCGGCCGGGCCCCAACTGCCAGCGGGATAAGGGCGTGGCTTGTCTTCCAAGGTGTTCCACGCTTGCAAGATCGGGTCGATCCAATTCCACGCCGCTTCGAGTTCATCACGTCGCATGAAATGCGTCAACCGTCCTTTGATCACATCCATCAACAAGCGTTCATAGGCTTCGGCGCGGCGTTTGTCGGACGAGAGTTGTAAATCTAACCCGAGGCGAACCGGTTGCATGCGCATGCCCGAACCAGGCTCCTTGACCATCATGCCCAGTTGAATCGATTCTTGCGGTTGCAAACTGATGATCATGCGGTTGGGTTCGCTCAAGCTGTTTGGGCCGAACACCGAAAACGCTTGTGGCGCGAATTCGATGATGATTTCTGACTGACGTTGTTGCATGCGTTTGCCCGTGCGCAAAAAAAACGGCACTTGTCCCCAGCGCGCGTTGTTGATGTAGGTGCGCAGCGCGACAAATGTTTCGGTACGGCTGTCGGGCGGCACCTGTCCTTCTTGCAAATAACCTGGGGCCGCTTGGCCGTCACTCATGCCCGCCGTGTATTGGCCCCGCACCGTGTCGCGTTTCACATCTGCAGGCGTCATTTTTTTCAAGGAACGCAACACCTTGAGCTTTTCGTCGCGCACATCGTTCGCATCTAGCGAAATCGGCGGCTCCATCGCCACAATGCACAACAGTTGCAACAAATGGTTTTGCACCATGTCGCGCAACGCGCCAGCACCGTCATAAAAACCGGCCCGACTGCCCACGCCCACACTTTCGGCCACAGTGATTTGCACGCTCTTGATATAGGGTGCGCGCCACAGCGGTTCGAAAATCGCATTGCCAAACCGCAGCACCATGAGGTTTTGCACGGTTTCTTTGCCCAGGTAATGGTCGATGCGGTAGATCTGTGTTTCGTTGAAATGTTGGGCGACTTCTTGGTTGATTGCGCGGGCTGATTCCAAATCGGTGCCCAGCGGTTTTTCAAGCACCACCCGCGACTGCGCGTCGATCATTCCGGCGGTGTCCAAATGGGCGCATATTTGGCTGAACAACTGCGGCGCAGTGGCCAAATAAAACACCCGTTGTCTCGGTGTTTTGCACAGTGCGCCCAGCGGTGCGTAATCTTTGGCTTGGGTGACATCGGCGCTGACATAAAAAAGCCGTTGCAAAAACCGCTGCCAATCGTCTGCTTCAAATGCATCGGCATCGATGAATGCCGGGGAGTGTTCGCGGATGAATTGCAAATAATCGTCACGCGACCAGGCTTGTCGGCCAATCGCAATGATGCGGGTGTGTTCAGACAATTTGTCATGCACATGCGCCATGTACAACGCGGGCAGCAGTTTGCGAAATGACAAATCGCCTGCGCCACCAAAGATGATGACATCCAAGTCAGGTTCGGCAGATGAAATAAGGGTCATGTGAGGGTGTGCGAATTAAAGGTCTTGTTTCAGAAAGATGTCTTTGTCTGGAAAAAACTGCGCGTGCAATGGCAACAATGAACCGCCGAGTGCGCGTGCGCAAGCGCCGACGCTGCCGGCGACCAGTTGGGGTCGGTGTATGCCGTCAAAGCGAATACCGTCCATGCTGGATTGGGTGTGCGCCATCAAGCGGTTGAGCAGCAGCGGGCTGATGGAGCCGTCCACCACCACCGCGTCGAGGTCGAGCAATGCGCTGGCGCTGGTGACGCACACAGCCAGCGCTTGGGCGGCTTGTGTCAACCAAGAGGCTCTCATGGCGTCGTAGTCGGCATGCATGATGTCATCGCTGGCAACCAGCAAGGGGTCAAGACCGGCGCTGATCAAATCTTGTTCAAGCTGCCAGCCGGACGCTCGTGCCAGCAGTTGCGTATGAGATGCTTGGTCACTGCCGCTCAGCGGAAACGAGCCAATCGCACCGGCGTTGCCGCGCGGTCCGTTGACGATATGCCCATCCAGTACCAGGCCGCCGCCGATGAAGGTGCCGACGAACACATACAAAAAATTCGGGATGTCACGCCCTCGCCCTTGCACCAGTTCGGCCACACAGGCAGCGGTGGTGTCTTTGGCGAATTCCACCGGCAGCGGTGTCATGTGTTGCACGGTTTGCAACAGGTCAATCGTTTCCCAATCGGCCATGGCCAATGAGGCTTGTGCGCCCATCAGGTCGCCCCAGGCATGCAAGGACAGCGGTGCGCTCAAACCGATGCCCACCACGCGCGACCAGTCTGTGCCCATGCGTTGCTGCATGTGAGCCAAGCCTTCGGCCATTTTGGGAATCACCTCGGCCGGCGACGGGTACGGGTAATGGTGTTGCCAAGTGTGTTGGATTTGACCGAGGAAATCCGTGACCACCACTTCGAGGTTGCGTCGCCCGACTTGCAAACCGATGCTGAACGCGCCGTTCGGGTTCAGGCTCAAGGGCACAGACGGTTGACCAATGCGGCCTCGGATACGTTCTTGTTTGAGCAGCAAACCGTCGTCGAGCAAACGGTTCACGATGATCGACACGGTTTGGGTGGACAACTGGGTCAAGCGCGCCAGATCGGCTTTGGGAATCGCCCCCGCATGGCGAATCGCGCGCAACACAATCCTTTCATTGAATTGGCGCATGCCGTTGTGGTTAGAGCCACGCATGGCTTTCAACACAAGATCACCCCTTTGCAAAACATCGCGTTGCCATAGGCTGTGCCTTCACCGGTTTGCACCAGCAAGCTGGCGGACTTTATTTTTTCGTAGAACGCAAACCGCTCGACAGCCTCTACTTTTTGGGCGGGTATGCCCGCGTCATCCAATAAATCCACGACCGCTTGTTGCGCGGCGGTGCGGTGGTTGGCTGCACTGCCGCTGACTTGCATATAGGCCGCGGGTTGTGCCACATCTTCTGCCAGCGGAAACACCGACAGCACGGCTTGCGACACGCGGGCGAGCCCCAGACCTGGCAACCGCACCAGCGGTTTGCCGTTGCGCAAATAGTCGGCGGTGAAATTGGCGTCGACCACCGCCACCCATTCACCGTGGCCCATGGCGCTCAGGTGCATCAGCAATTCAGGGCTCAAGACCGGATCGATGCCTTTCAGCACACCGCCTCCTCATGCGAACTCAGGCTGGCCGGGTCGATAGCGCCGGTGATCAAGCCGACGATTTCCTGCGGGTTGGTGTCTACGGTGCGGCGCTGGCAAATGATGCGACCTTGGCGAAACACCCAAATGCGGTCAACCAAATCGAACACTTGGCGCAAGTTGTGGCTGATGATGATCAACGGCACACCGCGTTGTTTCAAGCCTTTGATGATCTCCTCCACCCGTGCGGTTTCTTGCACGCCCAAGGCGGCGGTGGGCTCATCCAAGATGATCAACTTTTTGGCAAACCCAGCCGCACGGGCGATGGCTACGCATTGGCGTTGGCCACCCGACATGCCTCGCAATGGCGCAGACATGTCTTGGATTCGCACGCCGGTGGTGGCCAACATGTCCACCGACTGCTGGCGCATGGCGCGGTGGTTCAGGATCGACAACGGACCCAGATTCAACCGCGTGATTTCACGCCCTAAAAAAATATTCGCCGGCACATCCAAGTCCTCGGCCAGCGCCAGCGTTTGGTAAACCGTCTCCATGCCTTGTTCGCGGGCATCCAAGGGCGAGCTGAATTGCACCTGCGCGCCATCGAGTTGTATCGAGCCTGCGCTGGGCTGTTCCACGCCGGTCAGCAAGCGCACAAAGGTGCTCTTTCCGGCACCGTTGTCGCCGACGATGGCTGCGTGTTCACCGGGTAACAGCGAAAACTGGGCGTCGGTCAAGGCTTTGACGCCGCCGTAGTGTTTGGTCAGGCCTTGGACACGCAAAACTGGGGTGGAAGCAGGCATAAAGCGCTCGTTCTTGAATAAGGGGAGCTTGAAGCATGGAGCATAACGCGGAAACAGGGAATAGGTAAATCTACTAGGTTTATTTAGTCGGGTATTCTGGTTTAATTCATCCACAAGAACGCATTGCGGGAAGGGCCTGCGACGCGCTTGCTTCTCAATTTCAGGAGATTCCATGAGACTGATTCGTATCTTGGGCCGTTTAGGCTTGGCGCTGACCGCTGCCGGATGCATGGCATTGGCACACGCAGAAACCACCATTGCTTACATCACCAACGGCAATACCAACGAAGGCTGGACGTTGATCAACGGCGGCGCCAAAAAAGCAGGCAATGCGCCTGGCGTCAAATTGATCGAACTGGCCGCAGAAAAAGGCGAGTTGTCCAAACAACTGGCGATCGTTGAAGACATGATCACGCGCAAAGTCAATGCGATCGCCATCGCGCCTGTGGACAGCAAAGGCATTGCCCCTGCGGTCAACAAAGCGCTGGCCGCCGGTATTCCGGTCATTGCTGTCGACACCGGTATCAGTGGCGCCAAGATCACCTCATATGTCGCCACCGACAACATCAAAGCAGCGATGGTGCAAGGCAATTGGGCTGCTGAACAAGTCAAAGACGGCGACACCATCATCTACATCACCGGTGACTTGGGCCAATCCACAGGGCAAGAGCGCAAGAAAGGCTTTTTGGATGGCTTGAATGCCAAACGCAAAGGCGTGAAAGTGGTTGAAGTACCCACCACATGGGACCAAACCATGGCCCAAAACGGTGTAGAAGCCGCGCTTCGCGCCAACCCCAACACCAAAGTGATTGCTTGCGCATGGGACGGCGGTGCCTTGGGCGCAAAGGCAGCCTTGATGGCCGCCGGAAAAAAAGCGGGTGATGTGAAGATCGCGGGCTTTGACGGTTCACCCGGTGGGTTGGACATGATGAAGCAAGGCTGGCAACAAGCCAATGCCGCCCAAATGTTGGCCAAGATCGGGCAAGTCGGCGTGGAAACCGCCATCGCGGCAGCACAAGGCAAAAAAGTCTCTGACCGCATCGACACCGGATCGTTCTTGGTGTTGCCGTCGAACGTGGACCAGTTTGCCAAGGACTCGGGCGTGGCCCAGTTCATGAAGGTCAAGTGATCGTATGAAACCGATCTCCCAGCAAGACTGGTTTGGGGCGATCGTTGCGGTGCTGTTGCTCAGCCTGCTGCTGAGCATCGCATCGCCTTATTTTTTGACCACCGGGAATTTGTCCAATATTTTGGTGCAAGCCTCTGTGATCGCGTTGTTGGCAGGTGGACAAACCTTTGTCATCTTGACCGGCGGTGTGGACTTGGCGGTCGGCGCTCTCACCGCGTTGTGCGGCGCGGTGGCCGGCCACATGATGATCAAGTTGGGCATGCCTGTCGAATGGGCTGTGTTGGCCGCGGTGGCCATTGGCGCAGCCGTGGGTTTGTTCAACGGATATCTGGTGGCATTTGTCGGCATTCCTTCGTTCATCGTGACCTTGGGCGGTCTGACTCTTTGGCGCGGACTGGCGTTCGAAGCCACCGGAGGTTTTGACAATGCCGGTATGCCCGACCCGTTGCCATTCATAGGCTATGGCGAGTTGTTAGGCGTGCCCATGCCAATCGTTATTTCTGCGCTGTATTTCATGGTGATGGCGTTTGTGTTGTCCAGCACCAAGTTGGGCCGCTATGTCTACGCCATGGGGTCGAACGAAATGGGCGCACGCCAAGTGGGCATCAACATCAAGGCCTACAAACTGGCGGTGTATGTGGTGTGCGGACTCAGCTGCGCATTGGGCGCGATTGTGCTCATGGCGCGCATGGATTCGTCCAGCGGAAAAATGGCACAAATGTTTGAACTCGATGCCATCGCTGCGGTGATATTGGGTGGCACATCGTTGTTTGGTGGTCGTGGTTCCATTTGGGGCAGTTTGTTGGGTGCGGTGTTGATCACCATGGTCAGAAACGGCATGAACTTGTTGGAAATCTCGCAGTTCAAACAAATGATGGCGATTGGTGCGGTGGTGATTGTGGCGGTGTGGATCGATGTGATTCGCCGTCAACGGATGTTGA
>JALRAA010000229.1 GCA_023262645.1 Burkholderiaceae bacterium | reverse complement strand
CCAGAAAAATACCGGCCAGCAAATAACCCAGGATGGCCGGTAAATGCAGCAGGCGGCAGCCGACCACACCGACAACGGCGAACAACAGGTAAATCAATGCGGTGTCTATGGTGCTCATCTACAGCCCATGATAGGTGGTTAACATGACACAACACACAGTGCGACATTTAGCATTCATAAATTCACAGAGCTCATCCATGAACGAACACGATCTGCCCCAATTGCAAAACGAATGTTTGGATATTCCCAGCATGGACAAATTGCATCCTGCTGCGCCCATGACGCATGCGCCCAAAATCTTGCTGCTTTACGGTTCATTGCGTGAGCGTTCGTTCAGTCGATTGCTGGCCGAAGAAGCCGCGCGTTTGTTGCAAACCATGGGCTGCGAAACACGTTTTTTCAATCCTGCGGGTTTGCCGTTGGCAGATGCTGCGCCCGAGGACCATCCCAAAGTGGTGGAATTGCGCGATTTGTGCGCATGGAGCGAAGGCATGGTGTGGAGTTCGCCTGAACGCCATGGCGCCATGACCGGTCTTATGAAAACACAAATCGATTGGATACCTCTGGCGCTGGGCGCGATTCGTCCGACACAAGGCAAAACACTGGCAGTGATGCAAGTCAGCGGCGGTTCGCAATCGTTCAATGCCGTCAATCAAATGCGCGTGCTCGGTCGTTGGATGCGCATGGTCACCATACCCAACCAATCGTCTGTGGCCATGGCCTACAAAGAGTTTGATGAAAGCGGTCGCATGAAGCCTTCCGCGTATTTCGACAGGGTGGTGGATGTGATGGAGGAGTTGGTGAAATTCACCTTGCTCACCCGCTCGGTGTCAGGCTATTTGGTGGACAGATACAGCGAACGCAAAGAAGCACAAGTGTTCAAACCATCGGTTCTTTGACAACTGCTCACTCATCGCATCAGCACCATGAAAGTGCAATGCCCATGGCGGTGCACTATTTTGGAAGCCATTTCTCACATGCGTTGTCCGGCTTGACCTCTGGATAGTGCGTCATCAATTTGAATTTGCGCGCGATCTGCGACGCTTTGAAATAGTCAAAACCACAGCGCAAGCCGGTTTTGGATGACTCCGAGGGCATCAAAAACTGACAAGTACGGCATAACGGCGTAGGTGGCAAGTTCACAGTGGGGCTCGCTGGTTTTGTATCGGGGTTGATCTCTTCAAAGCTCAGCAATAGCTGTGCCAGTTTTTACGCCTTGCCAAGCAAAAAAAACCGCATCATTTGATTCAATAATTGATTCACAGAAGCTAACACCATGAGAACGACACTGATTTTGGATGAAGATTTATTGCAAAAAGCACAACAACTGAGCGGACTGACCGCGTTCGGACAAGGCAACGGTTGGGTGCATATGCACCACCACCGCGTAGACTCCCCTCTCCCACACTCTGCTTTCATCTAAGAACCACCTATGAACCGCCCCATACTCGCCACCGACCACATCCACCCCGCGATACGCCAAAGCATTGCGACACACCAGCAAGACATCGTCTCGGAAGTTCAGCAAGCCATACAACAACACCCGGTGGTGGTGGTCGGCATGGCGCAAAACCCCATGGTCAAACAAGCCCGCGAGGCATTGACCCGCGCGGGTTTTGCGGTGCATTACTTGGAATACGGGAGCTACTTCAGCCAATGGCGACGCCGCAATGCGCTCAAGATGTGGACCGGTTGGCCAACCTTCCCCATGGTGTTTGTCAACCAAGTGTTGATTGGCGGCGCGAAAGATGTCAAAGCCCTGATCGAGTCCGGTGAATTGAAGAAAAACGCTTGACGTTTAAGATGGGCTGAACATGTCCACGACGCTTTCAGCCCGCTTTTCCGCAGTACGTCAACACACTTTGAAACTCGCTGCACCGCTCAGCGCAGAGGATCAGTGTGTGCAATCCATGCCAGACGCCAGCCCAACCAAATGGCATTTGGCGCACACCAGTTGGTTTTTTGAAAACGTGGTGCTGCTGCCTTATCTGCCAGGCTATCAGGTGTTTGATGATTCATTCGCTTATCTTTTCAACTCGTATTACGAAGCGCTGGGGCCGCGCCACCCGCGCCCGCAACGCGGCTTGTTGACCCGCCCGGCGCTCTCGCAAGTGCTGGCGTTTCGCGAACACGTGAACGCGGCCATGCAGCAACTTCTTTCAAAAGCCAGCCATCTGCCTACTGAGGCAAGTGCCTTGATAGAACTCGGACTGAACCACGAGCAACAACACCAAGAGCTGCTGCTCACCGATGCATTGCATTTGCTGTCTTGCAACCCTTTGCTGCCCGCCTACGACGCGACTTTTCATGCCCATCCTGCCCACCAAGACCCGTTGCAATGGCTGTCTGTGCATGAGGGCTTGCAGACCGTGGGTCGATCGATGGATGACGCAGCTTTTGCTTTTGACAACGAAAGCCCGTCGCACCAACGCTATGTGCAAGGGTTTCAGATCGCCAATCGTTTGGTGAATTGCGGCGAGTATTTGGCGTTCATTCAAGACGGTGGCTATGACAATGCAGACTTGTGGTTGTCCGAAGGCCGCGCGCTGGTGGTGCAACACGGTTGGCAATGCCCGGTCTACTGGCTGGCGCCGCACGACCCGCGAGCACCTTCAGACGATTGGCAAGTGTTTGGATTGAAGGGTGTGCAAGCGCTTGACCCGCAAGCACCGGTTTGTCATGTGAGTTTTTACGAAGCCTGTGCCTTTGCACAATGGGCTGGCGCACGTTTGCCCACCGAATTTGAATGGGAAGTTGCCGCGCGTTTGTCCGGTATGCACGATTTGCATGGGCAGGCATGGCAATGGACGCGTTCGGCCTACGAGCCCTATCCGGGTTTTGTGCCAGCCACGGGTACGGTGCGCGAGTACAACGGCAAATTCATGGTTGGCCAACAGGTGTTGCGTGGCAGCAGTTTGGCCACGCCGGTGCAACACAGTCGCGACACCTATCGCAATTTTTTCCCACCGTCAGCTCGCTGGCAATTCACTGGACTGCGTCTTGCTAAAGATTTCTGAACGCCCCCCGACACACGAGTTCGCGCAAAGCAATTCGCCATTTTTGACGGACATGCTGGCAGGCTTATCGGCCTCGCCCAAACATATTTCACCGAAGTATTTTTACGATGCCCATGGGTCGGCTTTATTCGACCAAATTTGCGAACTGCCGGAGTATTACCCCACGCGCACAGAACTGGGAATTTTGCAAACGCATGCTGCCGACATGGCAAAGCACATGGGTGAACACGCTGACGTCATCGAATTTGGCGCAGGCTCGCTGCAAAAAATCCGTTGGCTGTTGAACGCTGCGACATCGCCCACACGCTACGTGCCGCTGGATATTTCCGGTGACCATTTGCAAACAGCTTGCTTGCGTTTGCAAACCGAATTCC
>JALRAA010000228.1 GCA_023262645.1 Burkholderiaceae bacterium | reverse complement strand
GGCTGTTCAGCCTGCTGGAAGATGGTGAGAACGCCGTCGTCGGGGTTGCGCAGTAATGCGGTGACGGCGGGCCAGGATTCAGCCGAAAACGACTCGGCGCCCACCACCAGCACCGCATCACACAAGCCGGTGGCGACCATCAAGCAGGCATGCCTAAAAGCAATGCCACCCGAGGCGCAAGCGCCTTCTACTTTGGTGCACGGTATTCCTGTCAAACCCAATTGCTCGGCCACCAATCCGGCCAACACTTCTTTGCCGTTGAGCGGGCCGCTGATGAAGTTGCCCAAATACACCGCACCCACGCGCTGGCGGTCAATGCCCGATTGCAACAAAGCCTGGGCACCGGCATCCACGGCCAATGCCTCGATCGGGGTGTGCGCATGCTTGCCAAACCGCGTCGAGCCCGTTCCTGCCACATATACCGGTCGCATCATGCGCCCCCTTGCTTGAGTTGTTGTCGCAATGCGGTTTTCAAAATCTTGCCGTAATTGTTCTTGGGCAAGTCGGCCACAAACACATAGTCACGCGGACGTTTGAACCGCGCCAGGTTGTCCAAGCACAGCGCATCCAACGCATTGGCGTCCACCGATGCACCCGGCTTGCACACCACGAACGCCACAGGCTCTTCGCCCAGATCCGCACTGGCTGCACCGATCACAGACACCTCGGCAATCGCAGGATGACGCAACAACACTTCTTCAATTTCACGCGGATAAATATTGCTGCCGCCTCGGATGATCAAATCTTTGGATCGGTCACGCAATGTCAAATAACCGCGCTCGTCAAGCGAGCCGATATCGCCGGTCCACAACCAACCGTCGCGAATCGCAGAGGCTGTGGCCTGCGGGTTGTTCCAGTAACCCAGCATGCGGGTGTCGCTGCGGGTGACCACCTCGCCCGGCTCACCCAACGGCAGGTCGCGCCCGGTTTCGTCAACCACGCGCACTTGCACCCCTGTGCGTGCCGTGCCGCAGGACGCCAACCGTGCCAAATGCGCCGCGTCTTGCGCGCCCTCATGGTCTTGTTGCGACAAACTGGTGATGGTCATCGGACTCTCGCCTTGCCCGTAAATTTGCACCATGCGCGGGCCAAACAAAGACAAGCACTGCAGTAAATCGGACACATACATCGGCCCGCCGCCATAGGTGATGGTTTGCAAATGGCGAGCCGGATCGGTCAGTCCGTGGCTGGCCCGCAGCATGCGGGTCAACATGGTGGGTGCGGCAAAAAAAGTCACGCGTGTATGGCGTTGCAATGCCTCAAACACCACATCCGGATGAAAGCCCGGTTCGATCACTTGGTGCCCACCATTGAACAAATGCGGCAAGCTGTACAAACCCGATCCGTGCGACAAAGGGGCGACATGCAAATGGGTGTCGCCAGCTCGCACGCAATCGATATCTGCACCGTATTGCAAACACATTTGCAACAGATTGCGGTGCGACAACATGGCCCCTTTGGGTACGCCCGTGGTGCCGCTGGTGTAAAAAATCCAAGCGATGTCATCGGGATGGAAAGCAGCTGCGGCCATGGGCGCATGCATGAGCATGTGTGCATAGGCCGGGTCATCGACCGAGACCACATGCAAACCGGGCAAGTCGTTATTCAATGCTTGTTGCAGACCGTCATGCAAAGTTTCGCTACAAAACAATGCGCTGGCACCCGAGTCGATGGCTATATGCCGCACTTCTTTAGGATGCAACTTGGCATTCACAGGCACGGGACACACACCCGCGACCCAGCATGCAAACAGCGTTTCAAAAAATGCACGGCGGTTTTCCATGCACAAAATCACACGCTGGCCAGATTGCAAGCCTAAACGGCTCAACATGCCGCCCGCCAAGGCCTGACAGCGCTGCGCCAGTTCCCCATACACCATGGTGTGACCGGAGCAAGTCACCGCTGGCAACTGCGGATGGCTGCGCGCTCGGTTCAAAAAAGGCTGGGCAATGTTCATGGGAATTTGCGCATATCAAGCCAAGGGGGTTGTGTGCATGTAGCGCTGTGAGCCATCAACACAGGCGGTGCACATCACAAGCGCGGTGGCACCCTGCTGTGCCAATCGGTGACACGCTGAAACGCACTGCCCGCTCTGACCAAGGTGGCCTCGTTCAAATGGGCAGACACCAGTTGAATGGCAACCGGTGTTTGCTTGGCAGTGAAGCCTGCAGGCAAGGTGATGGTGGGGTTGCCGCTCATGTCAAACGGCGCGGTGTATTTGATCAAACGCGCCAATTCAGACGGCACCGTACCAATCACCGTCATCTCTTGGTGGGTTGGCGAAGCCATGGGTTGTGCAGGTATCAACAGCAAGTCGCAGTCTTGAAAGAATCCACGCACGGCCCCTGTGAACGCACGCCTTCGCAACCAAATTTTTTGCATCTCCACCGCCGGTACTGAACGGCCGAATTCAATCAAACCGCCCAAACCGGGGCCATACAAATGTTTGTTTTTCGGATGCCAAGGCTCATGCGCCACCGCCGTTTCCACAGCGCATGCAGTACCCCAATCGGCGACGGCATCTGTGACATCGGGAAAACGCACACGCCGCATGTCTGCTCCCAATGACTGCAACACCTTGTAAGCGGACATCACCGCCGTTTGCATGTCAGCGTCCAAGCCTGCGCAGTAGTCTTCGTCAAAACCAATGCGCAAACCACTCAGTTGGGTGTTGTCCCCACACACATAGTCGGGAACGGGTACATGAAGTGCCACGGTGTCGTCGGGGTCTGCGCCTGCAATCAATCCCAACATGTGTCCGCAATCCATGGCAGTGCGAGCCATCGGACCGATGTGGTCCAGAGACGCTGCCAATTCGAATGCGCCGTGCACCGGCACCCGCGCCCATGTGGGTTTGAGACCGGTCACGCCATTGGCTGCTGAAGGAAAACGGATGGAACCGCCGGTGTCGGTACCGATGGCCGCAAAACACAGACCTGCGGCCACTGCCACACCCGAACCGCTGGAAGAAGCGCCAGACCAGTGGTCTTCGTGCCAAGGGTTGATCGGTGGCGGCACATCAGGATGGTGATCGGCAAACGCAGCTTCGGTCATGGTCAATTTGCCCAGCAACACCGTGCCTGCATCTCGCAAGCGCTTGACCACCGTGCCGTCGTACATGGGCACGAAGTCACGCATCATGGGCATGCCTGCCGCCGTGACGATGCCTTGGGTGTAGCAAAGGTCTTTCAGCGCAATCGGTACACCATGCAAGGGACTGAGGATTTGACGGCGCATGATCATGGCCTCTGCTTCACGGGCCTGTTTCAACGCGGTGTCATGGGTGACGGTGGCGTAAGACAGCAAACGCTTGTCCACACGTTCGATGCGGTGCAGCATCATCTGTGTGAGTTCTACAGGCGAGAGCTTTTTGCTGTGCAACAAGCCCGCCAGCGAGTAGGCATCGAGGAAAGCAAGTTGATCGTC
>JALRAA010000227.1 GCA_023262645.1 Burkholderiaceae bacterium | reverse complement strand
CAATTGCAAGCCGCTGCCATCGGGTCTGCGCAAATTCAGCGGCAAACGCCAAAGGTGTTGGTCGGTGTCAATGCCGACCGTACGCATCATGTGTAATGTTTCTCGGTAAGCACCGATCAATATGTGTTGGCCGTTGTCCAAGGGCAAGCCTTGGTGCATGACCCGACGCGCTCGCCCGCCCACTTGCGGTGCGGCTTCCAGCAAACGCACTTGCCAGCCTTGCTGTACGGCATGCACGGCAGCGGCCAGTCCCGCCCAGCCCGCACCCACGACGGTGAGTTTTTTCAAAACCGTCCCAATGCCTGCATCTTCCAGGCGAGCCACAATTTGCGAACCGGTGTCAGCGACACCCGCTGCTTGAGCACAGGAAACTGGGCTTGGGCGATTTCATGCAGCAAGGTGCGGTAGATGCTGGCCATCATCAAGCCCGGTTTTTGGGCGCGCCAGTCGGCAGCGGGCAACATGGTCAGCGCCTGTTCATACATGTCCAAAGCGCGATCGGTCTGAAACCGCATCAGCGCCTGAAAGGCAGGTGAATCACGGCGGTTGAGCAGTTCAGCGGCAGTGACTTGAAATTGCTGCAACTCATCCACGGGCAAGTAAATACGCCCGCGCAATGCGTCCTCACCCACATCACGAATGATGTTGGTCAATTGAAACGCCAAGCCCAGCGTGTGCGCGTATTGCGTGGTTTGGGCTTGGGTTTGGCCAAAGATCAGGGCCGCAACTTCGCCCACCACCCCGGCCACCAAATGGCAATAGGTTTGCAGCCCTTTGAAATCCAAGTAGCGCGTTTGGTGCAAATCCATGTCGCAGCCTTGAATCACTTGTTGCAAATGGTGCTGGGTGATGCCGTGCTCAGCCGTCAGTGGCATCAGCGCTTGCATCACAGGGTGCTGTGCATCCCCTGCAAAACTGCGAGCGACTTCGGTGCGCCACCATTGCAATTTGTGGGCGGCCACGCCCGCGTCATGGACTTCGTCCACCACATCGTCGATTTCACGACAAAACGCATAAAACGCTGTGATGGCGGCACGTTTGCGCGGCGGCAGAAACAAAAATGCGTAATAAAAACTGCTGCCAGAACCAGCGGCTTTGGCTTGCACATATTGCTGTGGTGTCATGGCTGAGATTGTGGCACCGGTGTTTGTTCAAGAATGCAGCGGGGGCTTGGGCGACATCCAAAGGCCGCGCCACAGCATCAGGGCCACATCCGCGGTGTGGAGCTTGGGCCGGTGCACAAACGGGTCGGTGTTTGAAATTTTGTCCAGCACTCGCAGACCCCCTTGCACCACCAGCCGCAACTCCCAACCGGCACGTCCCGGCACGCGGTGAACCAAACCTGCGCCTTCGCGCATCAAAGCCCGGGCGAAGTCCAGTTCCTCTGCAAGCTTGGCATTCAAAGGCAAGTAAAACCTGCCGCGCGGAATATCCACACTCAGATCTTGCCAAAAGTTGATCAATTGCAGGGCCGAACATACCGCGTCACTTTGTTGCAAAGCCACGGGATCGTTGATGCCATACAGGTGCAACAGCAGCCGCCCAATCGGGTTGGCCGACCGCGTGCAGTAGTCCAGCAGTTCGGCACGGTTGGGGTAGACGCGCTTGTCGCGCGTGTAAATAACGTCTTGTTCAAACGCCGATAACAGCGCCAACAAATGTTCCACCGGTATGTCAAAGGCTTGCACCTGTAGCTGCAACGCATGCAGCATGCTGGGCCAGTGGTGGCTGAGCGGGCCGGTTTGTTGCAAGCCATTGAGCAGGTCTGAGCGAAGGGTGGCAAGTAACTGCAAACGCTCTTCGGCGCTGGCTTGGCCTTCGTCCGCGATGTCGTCAGCAGTACGAGCAAAGTGGTAAATGGCCACCACCGCCGGACGCAGATGCGGCGGGCAAAGCACTGATGCAACAGGAAAGTTCTCGTAGTGGTCGACAGCAGACATGGTCTTTGTATTGTCACTTGACACAACAGGTATTCAGAATTAGATTACTAACCGGTCAGTCATTAATAACGTCTTCAGGGTATTCCCATGTATCGTCTCCAAACTGTCCTGTGCATCACAGGCGTGTCGTTGTTGCTTGCCTGCTCGCCAGCACCCAATGTTCAGGTTCCCGTCAGAGCGGTGAAGGTGTTGCAGGTCAGTGAATCCATACTGTCTACACAAGCCGAATTTGCCGGAGAAGTGCGTGCCCGGGTAGAGGCGCGGGTGGGCTTTCGGGTACCGGGCAAACTGACCGCCAGGTATGTCGAACTCGGTCAACGTGTCAAAGCCGGGCAATTATTGGCAGAGATGGATGCTCAAGACTACCGTTTATCGGTGGACAGTGCGCGGGCCTCGCTCAATGCGGCCCAAACCAATCGTGATTTGGCCGCCGCAGATTTCAAGCGCTACAAAGAATTGCGCGACAAAGAATTCATCAGCGGCGCGGAATTGGAGCGACGTGAAAGCAGTTTGAAAGCAGCGCAATCGCAGTTTGAACAGGCGCAGGCACAACTGTCCGCCCAGCGCAATCAACTGACCTACAGCAAGTTGTTCGCGGACAAGGCCGGTGTGGTCACTGGCTTGGAGGCTGAAGTCGGTCAGGTGCTCAGTGCGGGCATGCCGGTGCTTCGTTTGGCGCATGACGGGGCGCGAGAAGTGGCGTTTGCGGTGCCTGAAGACAGGTTGTCGTTGGTCAAGCCCGGTCAAGTGCTCAAGGTCAAGCTTTGGGGCGGCCAGCAAACGTTGTCCGCCAAAGTGCAAGAGGTGGCCGCCAGCGCCGACCCTGTGACCCGAACCTTCATGGTCAAGGCGACATTGGATGACATGAAAGTACCGCTGGGCAGCACCGCCACAGTGCTGATCAGCGGCGAAAAATCCACCGCTAAAAATATTTCTCTGCCCACTTCGGCGGTGCGGCAAGAGGGTGGCAAAACCAGTGTGTGGGTGGTGGACCCCGCCAGCATGACCGTTCGGTCCCAAGCCATTGAGGTCAGCGGTATGCAAGACAACTCGGTGTTGGTGAGCAGCGGTTTGCAGCCTGGCCAACAAGTGGTGACCGCTGGCGTGCATGTGCTGTCTGAAGGGCAAAAAGTGTCTTACTTCAAACCTGCCGGTAGCCAGCCATGATGCCGTCTTTTCAGCCTGAAAAGGGCTTCAATCTGTCCGAATGGGCGTTGAACCACCGTGCTTTCACCCGCTATTTGATGGTGGTGTTGCTGTTGTTATTGTTGCTGTTGTTGTCATTGTTGTGGTTGATGTTGTCGCGATTGGTGTGGTGGCGGTTGTTGTGGCTGAGGCGGTTGTTGTTGTTGCGGTTGATATGGTTGTTTTTTTCTTGGCGTTGTCGCCGTGGCTGTTATTGTTCTTGACATGGTTGTTGTATCTGGGGTTATAATGGCGGTTGTTGATGTTGATGATGATGTTTCAGTGGCTGGTTGTTGTCAAGGTTGCCGTT
>JALRAA010000226.1 GCA_023262645.1 Burkholderiaceae bacterium | reverse complement strand
GGCCAACTCATCGGCGATATCGCTGGGCAGCAAGTCGCGCCGAGTAGACAGCACCTGACCGAGTTTGACAAACACCGGCCCGAGGTGTTCAAGCGCTTGGCGCAAACGTTGTCCGCGCGGCGCAGACAGGTTGCGACCGAGAGTGAGCACGCGGGTGAATCGGATCAACCAAGGCTGCTTGAAGCCAGAGAGCAGCAGCTCATCCAGCCCAAACCGCAGAACAATCCAGACGATAAAAACGCCGCGAAATAAACGTGTCATTTGGCGGCGAACTCACGCAAGGCGCTGGCAACGCGCTTGAAAAAACTGGCCATGTGGTGCGCCGCAGCGTCGCCAAACACGCGCGACAAATCCTCTTCCATGTCCCAGCGCACATGGTCGACCAGCCAATTGATGTCGGCAGCCAACATCACGTCGCCATCGACGCGCATGGCGGGTTTTTCGCCTTTGGCCAACGTTTGCAGCAGATGCAGTGGTTGGTCTTCGTTGATATGCAGGTGCAAGTCGGCCGTGACATCCGGTTGTGCGCGTGTCAGCAAACCTGCGGGTGTGATCAGCCATTGCAAACGATAGTCGCGCCAGCTGACTTCTACGCACTGCCCTTGTTGTCTACGCAACCGTTCGGTGGCGGCTGGCTCTTGACCCAATACATGGTTGAGCAGCAACACCAGTTTGTCTTGGAGTTCATGCAACAACCAATCCGGCAAGCGAAAAGCCATAACGAAACCGGACAAACGGGCAGAAACGTCTGCGAGCGAAGAAGCAATGGCCATGAGGGTGTCCGGGTTGCGGTTGAAAAAACTGACAAACCGGATTATTGCAAGCCTTGCAGCCGCCAGAACCACCCCGCCTCAATAGGCTTGGGGTGCGGTCACCGGACGGAAATCATTGCAAAGCCTGTACACCTGCAACCAACCAACCAGCGCCGCCGGTCTTGGGTTTGGTCATGTTCCACACTTCACGGAATGGGTTGGGTGCAGATTGGGGTTCTTCGCGAATCATGCCGGAGAATTCCACGCTGGCCATATAGCCTTGGCCCAAATCTTCAATACCCAGCAACTGGGCCTCGAGCATCACCACCTCGGTGGTGTTGGGCCCTTGCACCAACTGGCCTCTTTCAGCCAATTGGGTTTGAATTTCATGCAACATGCTGTCGGTCATCATCGCGCGCAACGCAGGTATGTCTGCGCGGTCCCAGGCGGCTTGCAAGCTGATGAAGTTTTGCTTGGCAGATGCAACAAACCCTTCGACATCGAAATCTGCGGGAATGAACCAGTTTTGGCTACCGCCGATCAAAGATGAACCAATACGCACCCCTGAACGTGCCGGTGCAGCGCTGTCAAAACTGGTGGCGGTCTGCTCCCACGGTCTGGCCGATGCATCGTTGCCCACTTTGGCGGGGTTGTACTGAGGCATGTTGCCAGGATTGGTCGATGAACCGCTGCCACCATAGGCATAAGGGCTGGGCATCACCGGTGTGCGACGGCGCATGACAAAACCGATAACTGCCACGACCAGCATGGCGATCAAACCAAACATCAAGAG
Source organism: Burkholderiaceae bacterium (assembly GCA_023262645.1). Taxonomy (GTDB): domain Bacteria; phylum Pseudomonadota; class Gammaproteobacteria; order Burkholderiales; family Burkholderiaceae_C; genus Limnohabitans. The sequence goes on along the minus strand of JALRAA010000226.1, from coordinate 1,896 downwards.
CTGGCCAAATTCGGCACCAAAGCCCAAAGAGTGGGCCAACCAGGCCAGGCCCAGACCAGCGGCTAAACCACCCAACATGGCGCCCCAAGGACGACGCGGTGCGGCGGGTGCAGGTGCGGCTGGCGCGGGAGAGGGAGCCGCATTGGGAGCTGCGTTCGGGGCCGGAGCAGGACGGGCTGCTTCGCGCTGGGTCACGTTGCCTGATTGTTGACCAAAGGATTTACCGCCTCCCAAGCGTCTGGCGGCATCGGCATGCATGCTGGCCATCGCCATGAACAAAGTCAAAACAACAGTGATGAATTTCATAAAACTGGAACTCCCCAAAACAGTGACACGGTTCAACACCGTATTCCAACATGAAGCGCGACCACACCCAAATTCAGGTTGTGTATGTCCACATGGGCAAAGCCACTTTCCTGCATAAGGGCTTTGAGGGTTTGCTGGTCCGGGTGCATGCGGATGGACTCTGCCAAATAGCGGTAACTGGCATCGTCCCCCGCGACGATTTTGCCCAAGCGAGGCAATACTTCAAACGAATACAGGTCGTAGGCTTTGGCCAATGGTGGGGCGATTTTGGAGAATTCCAGCACCATCAGCTTGCCGCCCGGTTTGAGGACTCGCGCCATCTCTTTCAAAGCGCGGTCTTTGTGTGTCATGTTTCGCAAGCCAAAGGCCACACTCACCAGGTCGAAGTGGGCGTCTGCAAAAGGCAGTTGCTCGGCATCGCAGACCATGGTGGGCAGCAAGATGCCTTTGTCGGTCAACCGATCACGGCCTTGTTTGAGCATCGCCAAATTGATGTCGGTGTGCACCACCTGACCGCGCGCGCCGACCTTGCCAGCGAAGGCCATGGCCAAGTCACCTGTGCCGCCGGCAATGTCCAACACCTTGTACCCGGGCTTCACATTGGCAACCATGACGGTATAGGCCTTCCAAGCACGGTGCAAACCGAGCGACATCAAGTCGTTCATGATGTCGTATTTCGACGCCACCGAATCGAAAACGCCGCGCACACGACGCGCTTTGTCTTGCTCGTCCACTGTTTTGAAACCGAAATCTGTGGTGGCCATGTGTTTGTAGGGTCCTTATGTCTGGCAGGCGGATCCGCCACGCTGTGGCATGGGTGCGTCGCGGTCTGCGCCGGCTTGTTGCAACCGTTGTTCGTATTGCGCCCAGAGTTTTTCTTGGTTCATGCCCAAGAAATGCAAGTAGTCCCAAGAATAAATACCGCTGTCATGGCCGTCTGAAAAAACGGGTTGCACCCCGTAATGACCGACCGGCGACAAAGACACGATGCCCACTTCGCGCTTACCGGTTTGCAATACCTCTTGGCCAGGACCGTGGCCCTGCACTTCCGCAGAGGGGCTGTAGACCCGTAACAATTCAAAAGGCAAGCGAAACGTCTGCCCGTTGTCGAAAGACACCTCCAGGTTTTTGGACGCGCTGTGCACCACGATATCGGTGGGTTGTGGGGTGGTTGCTTGTAATCCGGCCATGGTCTTACACCAACACGCGTTCTATGCCGCCAGCATTGGCACGCTGCACATACTCTGGCATCCATTGGTCACCCAGGATTTTTTTGGCCATTTCGACCACGATGTAATCGGCCTCTAACAAGCCGTTTTGCAAATCGTCTTGGAATCGGTTCAGACCCATCAGGCAACTCGGGCATGAGGTCAACACTTTGACATTCTCTTTGGGTGCCACCCAGCCCTGATCATCCTCGGCCTGTCCGTGGTGATCTTATGCGGAGTGTTCTTTCTCGTCTTCCACATGGGGACGGTCGAGAAGAACTCAGAGAACGAGAACATAGCCATAGAAAGGCTACACGAAATTAACAAGGAGTACCAAGCACAGATGGACTCCAACACCGTAGTCATCGCGGCAACCAAGGCC
>JALRAA010000225.1 GCA_023262645.1 Burkholderiaceae bacterium | reverse complement strand
TGGCAGAGGGGTTGAGCTTCTTTAAAAAATCAGCACCGATCTTCAAGCCACCGGTACCACCCAAAGCTTGTACCGTTGCAACGCGACCTGCTTTGACCACAGGTGCATCAGCGCCAAACACCAGAGATTTGACAGCGGCGTCGTAGGCTGCAATGCCATCGATGGGCAGATAGCCACGCGCTGTGGGTTTGGCCATCATGGTGTGCTCTGCTTGTTGCACGCATTGCAAGAGGGGTAACTTGCCTTGGTCGTCGAAATAAACGCCTACTCCCAGATTGACTTTGATGGGGGATTGGTCCGCCGCGAATTGTTCGTTCAAACCCAAAATAGGGTCACGGGGCGCCATTTCAACGGCAGAGAAAAGTGACATGGTGCGTCCTTGGAAGAAGGGGGAAAAGCAAGAATTGGGGAAAAACAGCGCAGACTGCGTTAGGCTTAGCGGTTTGCCAAAGATTTTAACGGCTCGCAACCGCCAGCCAGACAACCTACCGAGTGTGTGCATGAGCAGTCCCCTAACCATCATTGAGCCACCCATCACAGCCAGTACCGAGCAGGGCGAATGGAAAACGTATGCCGGGTCGCCCTTTGAGTTGTTTCAGCCTTATCCGCCTGCCGGTGACCAACCGGTTGCCATTGGACAATTGGTCGAAGGCATGCGGGACGGTGAAATGTTTCAAACCTTGCTGGGTGTGACGGGCTCAGGCAAAACATTCACGATGGCGAATGTGATTGCGCAAATGGGCCGCCCCGCCATCATTTATGCGCCCAATAAAACGTTAGCAGCGCAGCTCTACAGCGAATTCAGAGAATTTTTTCCTAAAAATGCGGTGGAGTATTTCGTCAGTTACTACGACTATTACCAGCCCGAAGCTTATGTTCCGCAGCGCGATTTGTTCATTGAAAAAGACAGTGCCATCAATGAGCACATCGAGCAAATGCGTTTGTCTTGCACCAAAAGTTTGCTCGAGCGCCGTGATGTCATCATCGTAGCGACGGTCTCTGCGATTTACGGTATTGGCGAGCCTGAGAGTTATCACCAAATGGTGATGACATTGCGCGTGGGTGACAAGCCCGGGCAACGCGACATCATTGCGCAGCTGGTGCGCATGCAATACGAACGCAACGACATGGAGTTTTCACGCGGGCGTTTTCGGGTGAGAGGCGACACGATCGATGTGTTTCCTGCCGAGCACAGCGAGTTGGCGATTCGCATCGAATTGTTTGACGATGAAATTGAAAGCCTGCAATTGCTCGATCCGCTGACTGGACGTGTGATTCAAAAAATCCCTCGCTTCACGGTTTATCCGTCCAGCCATTACGTCACGCCCAGAGACAAGGTACTGGCTGCCGTTGAAACCATCAAACAAGAGCTCGGCGATCGATTGAAAGAATTGGTTGGCATGGGCAAATTGGTGGAGGCGCAGCGCCTTGAGCAGCGCACCCGTTTTGACCTCGAAATGCTCAGTGAAATTGGGCATTGCAAGGGCATTGAAAACTACACCCGCCATTTGTCAGGCGCCGCCCCCGGCGAGCCGCCCAGCACATTGACTGATTACTTGCCCAAAGACGCGATCATGTTTTTCGACGAGAGCCATGTGCTAATGGGACAGTTTTCAGGCATGTACAACGGCGACAGAGCGCGCAAAACCACTTTGGTTGAGTATGGATTCCGTTTGCCCAGTGCGCTTGACAACCGACCATTGAAATTAGAGGAATTTGAACGCCGCATGCGTCAGTTGGTGTTTGTGTCCGCCACGCCGTCCGACTATGAAAAAAACCACTCAGGACAAATCGTTGAGCAAGTGGTACGCCCCACAGGGCTGGTTGACCCCCAAGTAGAGGTGCGTCCCGCCACACACCAAGTGGATGATGTGCTCCAAGAAATACGCATTCGAACGCAAAAAAGTGAGCGGGTGTTGATCACCACATTGACCAAGCGCATGGCCGAGCAATTGACCGATTACTTGGGCGACAACGGTGTGAAAGTGCGTTATTTGCACAGCGATATCGACACGGTTGAGCGGGTTGAAATATTGCGCGACTTGCGACTTGGTGTGTTCGATGTGCTGGTCGGCATCAATTTGCTGCGAGAAGGTTTGGACTTGCCCGAGGTCTCTTTGGTGGCCATCTTGGACGCCGACAAGGAGGGGTTCTTGCGTTCCGAGCGCAGCCTGATCCAAACCATCGGCCGGGCCGCTCGCAACTTGGAGGGGCGCGCTATTCTTTATGCAGATCGAATGACCGATTCGATGGAACGTGCGATTGGCGAAACCGAGCGTCGTCGTAACAAACAGATCGCTTTCAATTTGGCCAATGGCATCACCCCAAGAGGAGTGGTCAAGGGCGTTCGCGACCTGATTGATGGTGTCTACAGCGAAAAATCCGACAAAGAATCGATGCGCCTTGAGATCGAGCAGGCCAAACTGCAAGACATGAGCGAAAAAGATGTGGCCAAAGAAATCAAGCGCCTAGAGAAGCAAATGATGGAACACGCCCGCAACTTGGAGTTTGAACAGGCGGCTGCCACCCGGGACCAATTGGGCCGTTTACGCGCCTTGACCTTTGGCGCGATGCCCCAAGATAAGGCTTAGTGCCAGACTTTGTGGGGCTATTACCCGACTAATTTGTTTGGCTTTGTGTTATAGTTGACTAATCCAGTCGACAAAGCAGCTTCAAGGAGTTTTTATGCGTCTCACCACCAAAGGCCGTTTCGCTGTCACCGCCATGATTGACTTGGCTTTGCGCCAGAACAACGGGCCAGTTACCTTGGCTGCCATCAGCCAGCGTCAGCAAATTTCCCTCTCTTACCTCGAGCAATTGTTCGGCAAATTGCGCCGTCACAATTTGGTTGAGTCCACCCGTGGGCCAGGAGGCGGGTATACCCTAGGCCGCAAGGCTGCTGACATTTCTGTCGCTGACATCATTCTGTCGGTAGACGAACCCATCGATGCCACCCACTGTGCTGGGAAAGAAAATTGCATGGGTGAAACAGGCCGTTGCATGACCCACGAATTGTGGACATCGCTCAACCAGCGCATGATTGACTTTTTGAACTCGGTCAATTTGCAAAAATTGGTGGACGACCAATTGGCCAAAGGGTTGTTGATCGAAGACAAACCCTCTGTCAAGCGCGCTATTACCTCCGCCCCTGTGGTTAAACCCATTCGAGTCAACGCGCCCAATTCCGTGTTTGCCTTGGGTAACGTATTCGGCAAAGGCTGATTCAGCATGGACATGACGCCTCATTTCCCCATTTACCTAGATTACGCGTCCACCAATCCTTGTGATGATCGCGTGGTTGACGCCATGATTCCTTGGCTACGTGAGCATTACGGCAACCCGGCCTCACGCAGTCATGCATGGGGTTGGGAGGCGGAAGAGGCGGTGGAAAAAGCCCGTGTGCATGTGGCCGATTTGATTGGTGCTGATCCTCGCGAAATC
>JALRAA010000224.1 GCA_023262645.1 Burkholderiaceae bacterium | reverse complement strand
TGTCTCACGCTCAGGGCAATTAGGAATCGTGAAGTTGCTCGGCGAATCTTCTATCGGCGCAGGTGTTCGACGTGTAACCGCCTTTCAACCACGAAGCGCGTTTGCAAGCCGGGTTCACACCGCAAGAGTTGGATTGGTTACTGGCGCAACGCTTGGCCTAGCCTCTGGGGTGGTGTTGCGCATGCAGCTGTTTCAATCGCTCGGTGGCCACATGCGTGTAAATGGTGGTGGTCGAAATATCTGCATGGCCGAGCAACATTTGCACGGCACGTAAATCGGCCCCGTGGTTCAGCAGATGCGTGGCAAATGCGTGGCGCAATGTGTGTGGCGACAAAGGCACGTGTATGTCGGCCAGCAGCGCATATTTTTTGATCAGCATCCAAAACATCACTCGGCTCATCGCCGCTCCGCGCTGTGTCACAAACACCGACGGGCTGTTTTTGCCCGCCAATAAAACCGTGCGTGATTGGGTCAGGTAGCGCTGTATCCAATCTTCTGCGTCTTCGCCAAAAGGCACCAACCGCTCTTTGTCGCCTTTGCCTGTGATACGCAGCACGCCCTCACGCAGGTTCAAAGACAACAACGGCAGACTGACCAATTCACTGACACGCAAACCGCTGGCATAAAGCAGCTCGAGCATGGCGCGGTCACGCAAGCCCAGCGGCGTTTCTGTATCGGGTGCATGCAGCAAAGCCTCGACTTGCGCCTCGCTCAGTGTCTTTGGCAATCGCATGGCTTGCTTGGCCGACAAGAGTTTCAAAGTGGGGTCTTGCAGCAAGCGGTTGTCACGCAGTGCCCATCGGTAAAACCGTCTGAAGACAGTCATACGCCGGTTGGCGGAAGTGGCCTTGGTTTGATCGTGGCGGTGCGCGAAATACGCTTGCAAATCGGCTTCAGTCGCGCGTGACAAGTCGGTGTGGTGGGTCAATAACCAAGCTGCCAATGCGTTCAGGTCACGGCGGTACGCAGCCAGCGTGAGTGCAGACAAACCATCCTCTAACCAGATGCTGTCGATGAACGCATCGATCAGCGGATTCGGGCTGTCAGTCGAGCTTGAGTTTTTGCGCATCGACCACCTTTTTGTACACCTCGTACTCGGCCTTGAGTTGTGCCGCAAATTCAGTGGGACTGTTGGCCACCACGCGTGAGCCGGTGGCTTCAATCCGCTTGATGACAGCAGGGTCTTGCAGCACTTTGCGTACCGCCGCATGGAGTTGCGCGACCAAGGGCGCGGGCAACGCTTTAGGGGCCCAAATACCGTAGAGTGCGGGGCGGTTCACCGGCTCCATGCCCAGTTCTTTGAAGGTAGGCACATCTGGCAACTCGGCCACCCGCTCGGGAGACGCCACCGCCAGTGCCACCAAGCGTTTGCCTTGTATATGCGGCATGGCAGACGGCAAGTTGTCAAAAATGATCGGCACCTGTCCACCTACGGTGTCACGCAAAGCCGGCCCAGCACCGGCATAAGGAATATGCACCACAAATGTTTTGCTCAGGTTCTTGAACAGTTCCATTTGCAAATGCCCAATACCTCCGGTTCCGGATGATGCGTAATCGTATTTGCCTGGGCGAGCGCGCAATTCTTTGAGAAAACCCGCCATGTCTTTGGCAGGAAATGAAGGGTGAATGGCCAGCACATTCGGGGTAGCCACCATGTTGATGATCGGCGTGAAGTCGGTCAATGGCTTGTACGCAATCGCGGGATTGATGGCGGGATTGGTTGCGGCACTCGAGGCGGTGGTCAGTCCCAAGGTATAGCCATCAGGCGCTGCACGCGCCACCTCCAATGCACCGATCACGCCGCCCCCGCCTGCCTTGTTTTCCACCACCACCGGCTGCCCCAGCAACTTGCCCAGCGGTTCGGCAACGATCCGGGCTATCAAATCGGTGCTGCCACCCGGCGCAAAAGGCACCAGCAGTCGAACAGGCTTGGTCGGGTAGCTTTGCGCCAGTGCGACAGACGCAAACAAGCTGCAAAGAAGCGCAAAGCAAGTGCTAGTCAAAATGCCCTGGGTCTGTTGTTTCATCACACCACCACCGGTTCAGGTTCAAGCCGAATACCAAAACGCTCGTACACGCTGGTTTGAATCGCTTTGGCCAAGGTCACCACTTCTCCGCCTGTGCATGGGCTGTCGCGTCCGCCTTTGTTGACGATGACCAGAGCTTGCTTATCGTAAACCGCTGCATTCCCCACCGATTTACCGCGCCAACCGCAAGCGTCGATCAACCAAGCAGCTGCCAGCTTGATGCTGCCGTCGCTCAAATGGTAATGAACCAGTTTGGGCTCCCGCGCAATGATGTCGGCGCACTGTTCGGGGGTGACGGTCGGGTTTTTGAAAAAACTGCCCGCGTTGCCCACCACCTGCGGGTTGGGCAATTTGGCGCGTCTGATATCACATACCCAATCGAATATTTGCATGGCGTTGGGGGTGTCGACGCCAGATTGGCTGTGCTTTTTGGCCAGATCGGCATAGCCGATTTCAGGCTTCCATTTTTTGGGCAAACGGAACCGCACCCGTGTGATCAATGCCCGGCCCAGCAAACCCAAATCGCGCTTGTCAGCGGCTTGGTGCTTGAACACCGAATCTCTGTAGCCGAAACCACATTGCGCCGCATCCAACGTGAAATGCTGGCCGGTGTGCAAGTCGACCGCGTCAAGCGACTCAAACCGGTCTTGCAACTCCACCCCGTATGCACCGATGTTTTGCACCGGTGACGCACCGACCGAACCGGGAATCATGGCCAAATTTTCCAAACCGGGCCAGCCTTGTTGCAAAGTCCATTCCACCAAACCATGCCAATCTTCACCAGCGGCAGCCTCCACGATCCAGGCTTTGTCATCCTCGGACACGAGCTGTTTGCCTTGGAGTTCGATTTTGATGACCAAGGGTTTGATATCGCCAGTAATCACGATATTGCTGCCACCACCCAATACGAAATGCGGTTCGAGCCGGATCGGGTCCGTCAGTAATTCCTCTACATCTTGCATGCTGCGAAGCCGCAGCAAACGCTCGGCTTTGGCGGCGATGCCGAAGGTGTTGTGGGGTTGCAGTGGAACCTGTGTCTCGATAATCATGTCAGAATTGTCGCACCCTGAACTCTGTGTGATTTGCCATGCCTTCTTTTGATACTGTGTGTGAAGCCGACGTGGTTGAAGTCAAAAATGGTGCGTCGCGGAATCGGCTCGGTAGGTCGCCTCCCGCTCGAGCATGGCCAAGGAAATCGCCACGCGTTTTGACTTCAAAGGCACTTCGGCGGCGATTGAAATCAAGGACAAAGAAATCACCTTGATCGGTGACAGTGATTTTCAATTGGCGCAAATCGACGATATTTCCGCTGGTGGCCCGCATCGTTGACGCCTACGACCGCAACCGCATACCAAGCCATTTCGATGACCCCCCCCCGACTGAGGCCGCAGCTTCGGCCCGGGGTTCGCGACGACAAACGGCC
>JALRAA010000223.1 GCA_023262645.1 Burkholderiaceae bacterium | reverse complement strand
CATGAAGGTTTGAAAATGTGGCTTGGAGTTGCTGCACACGTTGTGGGTGGTTCAACCAATCGGTCACACTGCTGGCAATCGCTTGAGGTGTTGCCTCATGCTGCAGCAATTCAGGCACCACGAAATCACTGCACAAAATATTGGGTAAACCCACCCAAGGCTGAAGCCGTTTTTTTTGAGTGATGTACCAAGTGAGCCAAGGCATCGCGTAAGCAATCACCATCGGGCATTTGAAGAGCGCAGTTTCCAGCGTTGCTGTACCGCTTGTGACCATGGCGACATCGGCACTGGCCATGACTGCATGGCTTTGCCCTTCGACCAATTTCAATTGCTTTAAGTTGGGATGTTGGGCCAAGTAAGGAGTGAGCCAAGAAAGCATGCCAGGTGCCACCGGCAACACGGGAATCAAATTTGGATACGTTGCCTGAAGAATTTCGATCGCCTCCAAAAATCTGGGTGCCATTTGGTGGATTTCATCTCGTCGGCTGCCAGGCAAGACCGCCAAGATCAGATCATTTTCAGACAGGCCTAAATGCTTTCGTGCTGCCGATTTATCGGGTTTTTCAGGAATGAAATTTGCCAACGGATGACCCACAAAAGTTGCGTCAACACCATGCTTTTCTAGCAAAGCTTTTTCAAAAGGAAATATGCAAAGAACATGGTCAACACTGGCGCGAATTTTTTTGATTCGCTCGAAACGCCATGCCCATATGGAAGGACAAACATATTGAACTGTGGGTATGCCTTTTGCGCGCAAATCACGGGCCAAATCCAAATTGAAATCGGGTGCATCTACACCAATAAAAATATCTGGAGGCGATTGGAGCAACCTGTTCTTGAGTGCTTTTCTGATACCCACTATTTCTTTGTAATGCCTGATGACTTCCACATAACCGCGCACAGACAATTTATCAATCGGCCACCAAGAATCCAAGCCACCTTTTGCCATGGCAGGCCCACCAATACCTACCAGCGACAGTGAAGGCCACGCAGATTTCAAGCCTGGAATCAGTATGGACGCAAGCAAATCGCCAGACGATTCGCCAGCCACCATGGCAATTTGAGAAACAGGCTTTTTCATTCAACTGATGCCATAGCTGGATCAGCGAATGATTCCACGCGTGGGTGATGCGCTCAACAAGAACGAGGTCATGGATTCAACCAACGCTTGCAAAGAATCATCACCTTGGGAAATCATGCGGATTTGCTCAATCGATTGCGCCAAAGACAAACCGTCGCGGTAAAGCAGTTTGTGCATTTGCTTGACGGCCTGAACCTGCTGCGAAGTAAAACCACGGCGCTTGAGTCCTTCGTAGTTCATGGACCTGACTTGCGCCGGTTGCCCTTGGCACATGGCAAAAGGCGGTAAATCTGCGAAGAGCAATGAATTCATGGCGGTGAAGCTGTGCGCCCCAATGCGACAAAACTGGTGCACCACCGTGAAGCCACCCAAAATGGCCCAGTCGCCCACCTCAACATGTCCAGCCAACTGTGTACTGTTGGCAAATATGGTGTGGTTGCCAACCTGACAATCATGGGCCAAATGCACATAGGCCATGATCCAGTTGTCGTTGCCCAAACGCGTGACAGCTTTGTCGTTGGCAGTGCCGATATTGAAGGTGCAAAATTCGCGAATGGTGTTTCTGTCGCCAATCACCAACTCACATGGTTCACCTGCGTATTTTTTATCTTGGGGGATGGCCCCCAATGAATTGAATTGAAATATGGTGTTATTCGAGCCTATGGTGGTTCGACCTTCGATCACACAATGTGAACCAATGGAAGTTCCCGAGCCCACCCGAACATGGGGGCCAATGGTGGTGAATGGACCGACGGTAACCGAACTGTCTAACTCAGCGGCTGGGTCTATCACTGCAGTCGGATGTATCTTGATCATGCTCAATCTATACGGCGCATGGTGCACATAAGCTCTGCTTCAACGGCCAGTTCTTCTTGAACCATGGCGATGGCTTTGAATTTAAAAATACCAGCTTTCATTCTGAGGATTTCAACCTTCAATGTCAGCGTATCTCCAGGCTCAACCGGTCGCTTAAACCTTGCAGCATCGATACCTGCAAAGTAATAAATCACTTTGTTGTCTGGAACCATGTCCAATGAATGAAATGACAGCAGAGCTGCTGCTTGCGCCAATGCTTCGAGCATCATGACACCTGGCATGACTGGGCGGTGAGGAAAATGGCCGGTGAAGTAAGGCTCGTTCATCGTGACATTTTTTATCGCCACGATGGATTTACCTTTTTCAATATCAAGCACTCTGTCTACCAACAAAAAAGGATAGCGGTGTGGCAGTAGTTTCAATATTTGATGGATATCCATGAAAAGCTTTCAGGGTTTGCTATTTTTTTCTAAGGTTCTGATTCGCTCACGCAAACTGTGTAATTGTTTGAGCGAAGCAGCATTTTTTTGCGATTGCGAATTTTCATCGATAGGAAACACCCCGCCATAGGTGCCTGGCGTCAAAATGGAATGCGTCACCAGTGCGTAAGAGTTGATGTGCACATGATCTGCCACGTGCAGGTGCCCCAATATGCCGGCCCCACCGCCTATGGTGCAATAAGCGCCGATGGTGGAACTGCCTGCAATGGCGGAACAACCGGCCATGGCTGTGTGCTTTCCAATGCGAACGTTGTGTCCAATTTGAATCAAATTGTCCAGAATCACGCCGTCTTCCAGCACAGTGTCATCCAACGCACCACGGTCAATACATGTATTGGCGCCGATTTCTACATGGTTGCCAATCACAACTTTACCCAACTGTTCAATTTTGATCCATTGCTGATTATCAAGGGCAAACCCAAATCCGTCTGCACCGATGACAACGCCTGAATGCAATAAGCAATGGTTACCAATTTCACAAAAGGAAGACACTGTGACGCGCGATTTGAGCCAGGTGCCTTCACCAATCTTTGCACCCTCTTCCACAATGCACAAAGGACCGATGCGCGCAGTGGGATGTATTTCTGCAGTGGAATCGACAACTGCGGTGGGGTGAATCTGCGGGAAACGCTTGGCCGGTTGTTGAGAGACCCAAAGTTGGGTCAGCCTTGCCCAATAGGCATAAGGATGGTCGGTCACTATGCAAGCACCTCGCATCGTGGCTGATGCTTGGTGCGATTTTCCAACCACCACACATGAAGCTTTGCTGTGTTCCAGTTGAGAAAAATATTTCGGATGGCTTAGAAAACTGATGTCACCTTCCGTGGCGTTAGCCAATGTGGAAAGTCGAGAAATTTGGGTATCAGGGGACCCGCAAAGTTGGCCCCCAAGCTGCTTGACAATGAACCCTAACGTTAGGGAAAACACGCCATCACTTGCCGCTGTTGATGACTTTGATGACCTTGTCGGTAATATCGTGTTTCGGATTGATATATACCGCTTCTTGCAAAATCAAATCGTACTTTTCTGATTCAGCCACTTGCTTGACAACCTTGTTGGCCTTTTCTAGAACTTGCTGA
>JALRAA010000222.1 GCA_023262645.1 Burkholderiaceae bacterium | reverse complement strand
ATCGCCATCTTGGCCCGACTCTTTGCTGTCGGCTCCCTTGGGTGACGGATCGTTTTCTGTCGGGCCCCCTTCGGAGCGCGGCGTCACCATGTTCAAAGCACTGGTTTGCTTGGCAGAGAAAGGAAAGCCATCGGGGTCAATGACCGAGCGACCACCCAACATGCCGTCGGAGCCCGCCAATTTGCCCATCGTCACATTGCTGTGCGAGGTGGGTTTGAAATAGTCTGCAATGCTTTTACGTTGGTCGGCATTAGAGGCACCCAACAGCCACATCAACAAGAAGAAGGCCATCATGGCGGTCATCATGTCGGCCAGCGCAATTTTCCAAGCGCCGCCGTGGGCACCGCCGTGCCCATCGGGCATTTTCTTGATGATGATGACCGGCGCAAGCCCTTCGCTGGCCTCCGGCGCATCGGGCGCTGCCGCAGGCGCTTCGGGTGGCGTATCCATCGGTGGCGCGTCTGGATCGGCTTCGGCCACCGCTTGGGCTTGCTCGTCGGCCATGTTTATTTGCCTCGCATGCCGTCAAAAATTTCGCCGAAGGACGGCGCACTGTGTGAGTTGATCACCGATCGAGCAGATTCGATGATCAGCGGCATGGGGTGTCCATGCAAATTGGCCACAATGAGTTGTTGAACGCACTTGAGCATTTCACCGTCTTCGTCAATGATTTGTGCAATGCGAACAGCAAACGGCCCGGCCACACCGTAGGCCAACAACACACCCATGAACGTACCCACCAACGCAGAACCGATCAAGGCACCCAGCACAGGCGGGGGTTGGTCGATGGCGCCCATGGTCTTCACCACACCCAACACGCAAGCCACAATACCCAGCGCAGGCAACGCACCTTCCATGCCCGACCAAAAAGCTGCACTCAGCATTTCATGGTGATGGTGGTTTTTGATGGAAGCGGTCATCAAATCTTCCACGGCATATGGACTCAAATTGCCTGACGACACCACCATCAAACGAATGGTGTCACAAATCAGGGCGAGCACCGCGTGGTCTTGCAACAAGGGCGGGTATTCGGCAAAGATCGCACTGGATTCAGGGTTTTCAATGTGCGGCTCCAAAGCCACTGCGCCTTCGGCTTTGAGGGTTTTCAATATTTTGGACACCACCAAAATCACCGCCAAGTAATCTTCCTTGTGGTACTTGGGGCCTTTGAACACTTTGCCCACCGCACTGAAACCAGCACTGACGGTGTCTTTGCTGTTGCTGATCAAAGCAGCACCCACGGCCGCACCAAAAATTTGCGCGAACTCCCAAGGCGCGGCCTTGATCACAGGTGTCAAATCGCCACCGTGTGCGACGAAAACGCCGAACACGGCGATCATCAATACAACCAAACCTACTGCAGCCATGTGTTCACTCCACTGTTAAGCAAACGGGGCCAAACGACCCCATTGCTTCAGATCCGATGCTCTGAGAGTACCCGAAAAACAGTACCCAACGCGAAACATCGTCTTTTCAATTCACTGCCATGCTCGTTTGCTGCGAGCGTGGGATCAACTCAGGCACAGACTCCCATGCACTGCGAATTTCAATCATCAAGCCGTAGATTTCTTCCAAGGCTTCCAAATCGTTTCTAGCATTAACGTGTAACAACCGACGTGTCACATAGTTATAAAGTTCGTCCAAATTTTTGGCCAATTCGCCACCTTTTTCAAAATCCAATGCACCTTGCAAACCCAGCACGATGCGGCTAGCGCGGGTGATGGCTTTGGATTTTTCAGCAATATTGTTGTGCTGAATATGACCTTTGGCGGCTGACATGCTTTCAATCAGGCCGTCAAACAGCATTTGAATCAGTTCAACGCTGCTGGCCTTGGACACGCCGGTACTGACCTTGACTTGTCCGTAGGATTCGATAGCACGGTGATTGGCTCTCATTGCATTGGCTCCAGTTAATCAATCTTTGACAATGAATGATTCGGAGCCATAGCGGCTAACTTGAGAGTTTGTGTGAAATTGCATGCGACGCTCAAGCAGGAATGGGTTTGGCAACTTCTTGTTCAGAAGCTGTTGGGGAGTCAGGCTCAGCCGCCGCCACCGGCATGGCGGTTTGCGCGGGTTGCAAGCTTGACAAATCCGGTTGCAGAACTTGCGGCTCGTGCGTCAGTGCTGGCTCGCTGGGTTGTTCAACCGGCGCGGGCGTGGCTGCAAAAGCCTCTTCCTCTGGCGGCAACTCGGGGTTTTCACCTTCAGGGTGGATCAACAAAGTCGCGGAATACGCTTCATTCAAGCCCACACCGATGCGGGCATAAATCATGGCGGTGACTTGGTCCAGCGATTGCTGAATGCGCAACACATCGTCGGCATTGCCTTTGGAGAAGTCCACACCCGCTTGGTAAATGCTGGCCAAATGGTGCATGGGCAACCAAGACTCCAACGAACCACGCGGTGTGGGGATCATGCGGTTGTTGGTGGGCACACCAGCGGTTCCGGCTTTGCCATGTTTGTAGCCTTCCATGAACACCTGCTCGATATGCTGGCGCAACACGGGTTCGTAATGCGGTTTGAGGGTGCCCACAAATTTGGCGTCGACGCCCGGCACAGGAATGCCGCTCATCGCGTCCCACAAGCTTTTGCCAGACAACTCGCCAAACAAACCATCGTTGTAGGTTTGCGGCAAATCGGGTTTGGCATAACTTTGGTAGATCACATTGACTTTGTCGATGATGTAGAGCACCAAAATGAACACCAGCAACAAACCCCAAGCAAAGAAAAGTTGGAAAAAGCTGTTCATGCTGCCCTCCTGCCTGATTTACCAGAGGAATGCCCATCGACTTGCAAGGTGCCGCGCAATTTCTTCACCACAGCAGACAAAATTTGACTGACGCGGGATTCGCTGACCTCCAGCACTTCGCCGATTTCTTTCAAGTTCAATTCTTCGACGTAATAGAGTTGCATCACCAGCTGCTCGCGCTCTGGCAATTGCGCAATCGCTTCGGTCACGGCTTCCATGAATTCGGCTTCTTCCACCATGACATCGGGTTGGTGTGACGCATCATCGGCAATGCCCATGACTTCTTCGGTGACCACTTCCAAGGAATAGGTTTCAAAGCGTCTGGCCTTGCCGCGTTCTTTTTGGAACTCTTCCAAGTCTTTGCCCATGTACTCGGCAATTTCCGCTTGGGTCGGCGCGCGGCCCAATTCAGCCGACAAGGCGTGCAAGGTTTCGTTGTGGTTTTTGTTGAACGCCACGGCAGAGCGGGGCAAGAACGACAAACGTCTGACCTCATCGAGCATGGCACCGCGCACGCGGCTGTGGGCAAAGTTTTCAAAGTCCACGCCTTTGGTGGCGTCAAACACACGGGAGGCTTCGAGCAATCCCATCATGCCGACTTGAATCAGTTCATCCAACTCCATGTAGGCAGGAACACGTGCTTTCAAATGCAAAGCGACACGTTTGACCAAACCTAAATGGTTGAGCACCAGTTCTTCGCCTTGCGGCCTGGCCTGGCTGTACATCTGCATAGGGGTCAAAGTAC